>DASVSW010000280.1:0-5457 GCA_036387895.1 Sphingomonas sp. | reverse complement strand
GGAGGTGACCTTTGAAAGCCGTGCTCCCCGCCCTCGCCCGCCCTCTCCTTCAGCCCCGGCTGCCGGCGGCGCTCGAGATCGCCTGGTTCGCGTCGCCGCAGGAGGCGAAGGCCGGGATCGCGGACGCCGAGATCGCGTGGGTCGACATGCGCCCGACCTCGCTCGTCGCCGACATCATCCGAGCCGGGAGCCAACGGTTGCGTTGGGTGTCGACGATCTACGCCGGCCTCGACGCCTTTCCGCTCGACTGGCTCCGCGACAGGGGGGTGATCGTCACCAACGGCGTCGGCGTCAACGCGCAGGCCGTCGCCGAATACGCCGTGATGGGCGTCCTCGCCGCCGCCAAGCGACTCGACCGGATCGTGCGCGCGCAGGACCGCCGCGAATGGCTGCCCGACGCGCCGGGCAAGGTCGAGCTGGCGGGGACGCGCGCGCTGATCATCGGCTACGGCGCGATCGGCCGGCTGGTCGGGCGGGCGCTCGTCGGCCTCGGCGTCGACGTCATGGGCGTCACGCGATCGGGGAGCGACGGCACGCTAACCCCCGACCGGTGGCGCGAGCGGCTAGGCGAGTTCGACTGGATCGTCCTCGCCGCCCCTTCGACGCCCGACACCAAGGCGATGATCGGCGCCGACGAGCTCGCCGCGATGCGCCGCTCGGCCTGGCTGATCAACGTCGCGCGCGGCGACATGGTCGACGACCGAGCGCTGATCGCCGCGTTGGAGACGGGCGGGATCGCGGGCGCGTTCCTCGACCCGACCGATCCCGAGCCGCTGCCCGCCGACCATCCGCTCTGGGCCGCGCCGAACTGCATGATCACCATGCACCTGTCGGGCCTGAGCCAGACCGGCATGTTCCAGCGCTCCGCCGCGCTCTTCCTGGACAATCTCGACGCGTACCGCGCCGGTCGCCCGATGAGGAACGTAGCTAATCTGGCCCTCGGCTACTAAGGGTGCCGCTGCCGAAGGGGGCAGCATGACCGATCATCAGAATAGCGAACCCGTGCGCCTGTTCACGCCCAAGCGCTTCGGCGACGCGCGCGGCTGGTTCAGCGAGACCTATGTCGAGTCCCGCTACGCCGAGCAGGGCGTGGCCTGCCGCTTCGTCCAGGATAACCACTCCTACTCGCAGCCGGCGTTCACGTTGCGCGGCCTGCACTTCCAGACGCCGCCGCACGGCCAGGACAAGCTCGTGCGCTGCACGCGTGGCCGGATCTTCGACGTCGCGGTCGACGTCCGGGCGGGCTCGCCCACCTATGGCCGCTGGGTCGGCGCGGAGTTGTCAGCCGAGAACGGCAGTCAGCTGTTCGTGCCGATCGGTTTCGCCCATGGTTTCCTGACTTTGGAGCCCGATTGCGAGGTCGTGTACAAGGTGTCGGACGTCTACGCTCCGGCGCAGGACGGCGGGATACGCTGGGACGACCCGACAATCGCCGTCGATTGGCCCTTGCCGCCAGGCGCGACGCCGCAGCTGTCGGCCAAAGACGAGATCCTGCCCCCGCTCGACGCGTTCGACAGCCCCTTCCCCTATGACGGCCGTCCCCTGACGCCCCTGCCCCAGGACTGACCCGATGCGCATCCTAGTCACCGGCGGCGCGGGCTTCATCGGCTCCGCGCTCGTCCGCCATCTCATCGCCGACACCGATCACGAGGTGCTGAACCTGGACAAGCTGACCTATGCCGGGTCGCCGACCACGGTGGCCGAAGTCGCGGACGATCCCCGCTACTCCTTCGTCCAGGCCGACATCTGCGACCCCGCCGCCGTGCGCGCCGCGATCGCCGGGTTCCGGCCCGACATCGTCACGCACCTCGCCGCCGAAAGCCATGTCGACCGGTCGATCGACGACGCCGGCGCGTTCATCCAGACCAACCTCGTCGGCACCTTCGTCATGCTGTCGGAGGCGCGCGCATATTGGCAGGGGTTGGACGGGACAGCGCGCAAGGCGTTCCGTTTCCATCATATCTCGACCGACGAGGTGTACGGCTCGTTGGGCGACACGGGGCTGTTCACCGAAGAGACGCCCTACGATCCACGCTCGCCCTACTCGGCGTCCAAGGCGGGATCGGATCACCTGGTGAGCGCCTGGGGCCATACCTATGGCCTGCCGGTGCTCATCACCAACTGCTCCAACAATTACGGGCCCTACCACTTCCCCGAGAAGCTGATCCCGCTGATGATCGTGAAGGCGTTGGCCGGCGAGCCGCTGCCCGTCTACGGGCGGGGCGCCAACGTCCGGGACTGGCTCCACGTCGAGGACCATGTCCGCGCGCTCCGCCTCGTCTTCGAACGCGGAGCACCTGGCCGCACCTACAATGTCGGCGGGAACAACGAGAAGCGAAATCTCGAAGTGGTGGAGGCGATCTGCGAACATCTCGACCGCCTGCGCCCGCGGGCCGACCGGCGGTCCTACCGCGACCAGATCGCCTTCGTGACCGACCGCCCCGGCCATGACGCGCGCTACGCGATCGACGCGTCGCGCATCCGCGACGAGCTCGGCTGGGAACCGCGGGAGACGTTCGGGACGGGCCTGGCGAAGACGGTCGCCTGGTACCTCGACAACGAGAGCTGGTGGCGCGGCATCGTCGCCGAGCGCCAGGCCGACAAGCGCCGCGGATTGGCCGCTTGAAAGAGGTCCTCGTCACCGGCGGCTCGGGCCAGGTAGGCCGCGAGCTCGCCCGCCGTGTCTGGCCGGACGGGTGGCGCGCCGAAGTCCTGACCCGCGCCGAACTCGACCTGTCCGACCCCGCCGCCATCGCCGCCAAGGTCGCCGAAAGGCCCTGGGCGGCCGTGATCAACGCCGCCGCCTATACCGCGGTCGACCGCGCTGAAACCGAGCCGGTCGCCGCCTGGGCGGTCAACGCGCTCGCCCCCGCCGCCTTCGCGCACGCCTGCCGCGCGGCCGACGTGCCGCTGGTCCATGTCTCGACCGACTACGTGTTCGACGGCGCGAAGCGGGGCGCGTGGGAGGTCGACGACCCCGTCGGTCCGCTCGGCGTCTACGGCGCGTCCAAGCTGGGCGGCGAGCTCGCCGTCAGGACCGCCCATCCCCGCCACGCGGTCGTCCGCACCGCCTGGGTGGTGAGCGCCCACGGGGCGAACTTCGTCAAGACCATGCTCCGGGTCGGCGCGGAGCGCCCGGCGTTGCGCGTCGTCGCCGACCAGCACGGCAGCCCCACTTCGGCCGCCGACCTCGCCGCTGCGCTCGCGACGGTGGCCGTGCGGATGGCCGACGATCGGCAGGCGCCCACGGGCGTCTTTCACTTCGCCAACGCCGGCCCGACGACGTGGCACGGCTTCGCCCAGGCGATCTTCGACCGCGCGGCCGCGCGCGGCGGTCCGCGACCGATCGTCGAGGCGATCGCCACCGCCGACTACCCGACGCCCGCGCGCCGCCCCGCCAATTCGCTCCTCTCCACCCGTTCCATCGAGCAGGCGTTCGGGATCGCCCCCCGGCGATGGGAAGCGGCGCTCGACGACATCCTCGACGAACTGATCGGAGCACCCGAATGAAGGGCATCATCCTCGCCGGCGGCTCCGGCACCCGGCTCCACCCGGCTACGCTGGCAGTGAACAAGCAGCTGCTTCCCGTCTACGACAAGCCGATGATCTACTACCCGCTATCCGTGCTGATGCTGGCGGGCGTCCGCGAGGTGCTGATCATCTCCTCGCCCGAATATCTCGACAACTACCGCCGGATGTTCCGCGACGGCTCCGACTGGGGGATCGTCATCTCCTACGCCGAGCAGCCGCGTCCCGACGGCCTCGCGCAGGCCTTCACCATCGGCGCGCCGTTCCTCGACGGCGGGCGCGCGGCGCTGGTGCTGGGCGACAACATCTTCTTCGGGGCGCACCTGACCGACCTCCTCGCCAGCGCGGTGCGGCGGACACGCGGGGCCACCGTCTTCTCCTACCGCGTCGAGGATCCGGAGCGCTACGGCGTGGTCGAGCTCGCGCCCGACGGCCGCGCCCTGTCGCTCGAGGAGAAGCCCGCCCAGCCCAAATCGAACTGCGCCGTCACCGGACTCTACTTTTACGACGAGCGCGTGGTCGACTTCGCCCGCTCGCTCGCGCCCTCCGCGCGCGGCGAGTACGAGATCACCGACCTGAACCGCCTCTACATGGAGGCGGGCGAGCTCCACGTCGAACAGATGGGCCGCGGCTACGCCTGGCTCGACACCGGCACCCACGACAGCCTCCTCGAAGCGTCCGAGTTCGTCCGCACCATCCAGCACCGCCAGGGCATCCAGATCGCCTGCCTTGAGGAGATCGCGTTCCTGCAAGGGTGGATCACCCCCGACGAGGCGCGCGCGCGCGGCGAAGCGCTTAGGAAGACAGCGTACGGCCGAGCCATCCTGAACGCGGTCGACGGCCACTAGAACTTGAACTCCGTCCGCGACGGGCGCATCCCGCCCGAAACGGAGTAGAGACCATGGCCGCCGATTGGGCCCCAGACGGCTGGACGCGCCACGAGGCGCGGCAGCAGCCCCGTTATCCCGACGCCGCCGCGCTCGCCGCGGCGACCGGGACGTTGCGCGGCTATCCCCCGCTCGTCTTCGCGGGCGAAGCGCGCAACCTCACCGCCGACCTCGCGCGCGTGGCGCGGGGCGAGGCGTTCCTGCTCCAGGGCGGCGACTGCGCCGAGTCCTTCGCCGAGTTCCACCCCGACAACATCCGCGACACCTTCCGCGTCATCCTCCAGATGGCGGTGGTCCTGACCTTCGCCTCCAAGCTGCCGGTGGTGAAGGTCGGGCGCATGGCGGGCCAGTTCGCCAAGCCCCGCTCCGCGCCCGACGAGGTGCAGGACGGCGTGGCGCTCCCCAGCTACCGCGGCGACAACGTCAACGACATCGCCTTCACCGAAGCCGCGCGCACCCCCGATCCGCAGCGGCTGATCCGCGCCTACGCCCAGTCCGCCGCGACGCTCAATCTGCTGCGCGCCTTCGCGCAAGGCGGCTACGCCAACCTCCACCAGGTCCATCGCTGGACCCACGACTTCTTAGGGTCGAGCCCCTGGGCCAAGAAGTACCGCGAGACCGCCGACCGCATCGGCGAAGCGCTAGAGTTCATGCGCGCCTGCGGCATCGACCCCGAAATCGTGCCCCAGCTCGCGCAGACGCAGTTCTACACCAGCCACGAGGCGCTGCTCCTCCCCTTCGAACAGGCGATGACCAGGCGCGATTCGCTGACGGGGGACTGGTACGACACGTCCGCGCATTTCCTGTGGATCGGCGACCGCACCCGGTTCGAAGGGTCCGCGCATGTCGAGTTCCTCCGCGGCGTCGGCAACCCCGTCGGCGTGAAGTGCGGCCCGTCGCTCGACCCCGACACGCTGCTCCGGCTGCTCGACACGCTCGACCCGGCGCGCCGCCCCGGCCGGATCACGCTCATCGCGCGCTTCGGGCACGACAAGGTCGAGGCGTCGTTACCGCGCCTCGTCCGCGCCGTCGCGCGCGAGGG
>DASVSW010000279.1:0-5070 GCA_036387895.1 Sphingomonas sp. | reverse complement strand
AGCTTGCGCTTGCGCGTCGCGTCGCCGCCATAGCATTTGGCGGTCACGTCCTTCCTCATCGCGCTGATCGTCTCGCGCGCGATCACCTTGCCGCCGATCGCCGCCTGGATCGGGATCTTGAACAGGTGCCGGGGGATCAGCTCCTTCAGCCGCTCGCACATCCCGCGCCCGCGCACTTCCGCCGTGCCGCGGTGGACGATCATGCTCAATGCGTCGACGGGCTCCTCGTTGACCAGGATGCCCATCTTCACGAGGTCGCCCTCGCGATAGCCGATCTGGTGGTAGTCGAAGCTGGCGTAGCCCTTCGACAGCGACTTCAGCCGGTCGTAGAAGTCGAACACCACCTCGTTCAACGGCAGCTCGTAGGTCGCCTGCGCGCGGCCGCCCACATAGGTCAGGTTCTTCTGGATGCCGCGCCGGTCCTGGCACAGCTTCAGGATGCTGCCCAGATACTCGTCGGGGACGTAGATCGTCGCCTCGATCCACGGCTCGGAGATCGTGGCGATCTTGTTCGGGTCCGGCATGTCGGCCGGGTTGTGCAGCTCGATGTGCCCCGCCCCGTGCGTCAGCTCGATCTGGTACACGACGGATGGCGCCGTAGTGATGAGGTCCAGGTCGTACTCGCGCGTCAGCCGCTCCTGGATGATCTCCAGGTGGAGGAGCCCCAGGAACCCGCAGCGGAAGCCGAAGCCGAGCGCGGCCGACGTCTCCATCTCGAACGAGAAGCTCGCGTCGTTCAGCCGGAGCTTGGAGATCGACTCGCGCAGCTTCTCGAAGTCGTTGGCGTCGACGGGGAACAGCCCGCAGAACACCACCGGCTGCACCTCCTTGAACCCCGGCAGCGCCTGCGCCGCCGGGCGCTTGGCGTCCGTCAGCGTGTCGCCGACGCGCGCCTGGGCCACGTCCTTGATCTGCGCGGTGATGAAGCCGATCTCGCCGGGGCCGAGGTCCGTCAGCTGCTCGATCTTGGGGCGGAAGCAACCCACCCGGTCGACCAGGTGGCGCGTGCCCGCCTGCATGAACTGGATCTCCTGCCCCTTGCGCATGGATCCGTCGATCACGCGCACCAGGATGACGACGCCCAGATACGGGTCGTACCAGCTGTCGACGAGCATCGCCTTCAGCGGCGCCGCCGGATCGCCCTTGGGCGGCGGGATGCGCTCGACGATCGCGTCCAGTATCTCCGTGATGCCGATGCCCGACTTGGCGGAGGACAGGACGGCGTTGGACGCGTCCAGCCCGATCACCTCCTCGATCTCCGCCTTGACCTTCTCCGGCTCGGCGGCGGGGAGGTCGATCTTGTTGATCACGGGGATGATCTCGTGGTCGTGCTCGATCGACTGGTACACGTTCGCCAGCGTCTGCGCCTCCACGCCCTGCGCCGCGTCGACCACCAGCAACGCGCCCTCGCACGCGGCCAGGCTCCGGGAGACCTCATAGGCGAAGTCGACGTGACCGGGCGTGTCCATCAGGTTCAGGACATGGCCTTTATAATCCAGGCGCACCGTCTGCGCCTTGATAGTGATCCCGCGCTCCTTCTCGATGTCCATGTTATCAAGGACTTGCGCCGACATCTCGCGTTCCGACAGGCCGCCGGTGACCTGGATCAACCGGTCGGCCAGCGTCGACTTGCCGTGGTCGATATGCGCGATGATGGAGAAGTTGCGGATGCGGTCCAGTGGTGTCGCCATGATCGCCCGCGCCTAGCCCAGCGCGCGCGCGCTTGCTAGGGAGAGGCCCGCTCCGGGTCGCATGCATCATCCGCCGCGCCGGACTCCGGCGCACGACCGTCCGGAATGAGCGGTTCGTCGCCGTTTCGTCGCTCCGCCGCCGCACCGTCGCTCCGCGGGAGCGCGGCGCCGCGGCGCGCGGCATTGGGATCCCCGCACCGGCGTCACGCCGATCACAAGGGGAGACCGAAATCATGCGCACCATCCTGCTCGCCACCGCCGCCGCCACGCTCTGCGCGGCCGCCCCCGTCGCCGCCAAGGAGAAGGGCTCGTCCGCCCAGCAGCAGCAGATGCAGGGCGAAGCCGCCATCCCGCGCTGCACCAAGAAGCTCGGCACGCTCGCCATCGTCGAGCCCGACAACCAGTGGTGGCGCGAGCTAAACCTCGGCAGCCCGGAGGCGATCATCAAGGTGTTCGTCCAGCAGTCCGGCTGCTTCACCATGGTCAACCGCGGGCGCGCCATGGGCAGCCGCAACATGGAGCGCGCCATGGCCGACGACGGCGAGCTGCAGGCGGGTTCCAACCTCGGCCGCGGCCAGGTGAAGGCGGCGGACTACTTCCTCCAGCCCGACATCGTCACCGCGAACCAGAACTCGGGCGGCGGCGGGATCGGCGCCGCACTGGGCGGCCTCGGCGGCATGTTCGGCCGCGCCGGCTCCATCGCCGGGTCGATCGCCGGCGGCATCAACGTCAAGAAGGGCGAGGCCCGCACCACCCTGTCGCTCGTTAACGCCCGCACCACGGAGGAGGAGGCGCTGACCCAGGGCTACGCCCGCAAGAAGGACACCAGCTTCAACATGGGCGCCAGCTTCTGGGGCGGCGGCGGTTACGGCGGCACCGACGTCGGCGGCTATCAGAACACCGCGATCGGGCAGATCATCGTGCTGTCCTATCTCGACGCCTACACCAAGCTGGTGACCCAGCTCGGCGGCCTTCCGACCAACGCCGCCGCGGCCGCCCCGACCGCGGTTCGGTGATCCCACCACCCTCCCCGAGCTCCGCTCGGGGAGGATTTCCACCTCCAATGCCTCGGGCTAGCTTAGCGGCTCCTGCTACGGAGCGCCCGATGCGCCCCACCTTCCTCTTCGCCGCGCTTCTCCTCGCAGCGCCCCTGAGCGCGCAGACGCTGCTCGTCGGCAACAAGGGGGAGGACTCGCTGAGCCTCGTCGACCTCGCCTCCGGCCGCGAGATGCGTCGCGTCGGGACGGGCAAGGCTCCCCACGAGATCGCGCTGTCCCGCGACGGCCGCCTCGCCGCGGTCGTCAACTATGGCGGCCGGACGATCGAGCTGTTCGAGCTTCCCGGCGGGACCAAGGTCCGCACGATCGACCTCGGCGCGGACGCGCGGCCGCACGGCCTGGTGTGGCTCGCCGACGGTCGGCTCGTCGCCACCGCGGAAGGGCGCGACGCGCTGATGCTGGTCGACTTGTCCGCCGTCGAGCCGGAGGTCGTCGCGATCCCGACCGGCGCCAAGGGCAGCCACATGGTCGCCGTCTCGCCTGACGGCGGGCGCGCCTATGTCGCCAACATGGGCTCAGGGACGGTCGGCGTGTTCGACCTCAGGACCCGCGCCAAGCTGCGCGACTTCGCCGCCGGGAAGCAGCCGGAGGGCATCGCGCTCAGTCCCGACGGCCGACGCCTATGGGTGGCCGACCGCTCGGGCGATGCGCTGCGCGCCTTCGACACGGCGCGCTTCGCGCAGGTCGCTGAGGCCCCGACCGGCAAGACGCCGATCCGCGTCGCGCTCACCCCCGACGGGCGTCATGTCGTCACCTCCGACTTCGGCGCCGGCACGATCAGCGTGTTCGACGCCGCCACCGCGAAACCGCTCCGTACGATCGCGGTCGGCCGGCCCGGCTTCGACCAGGTGACGATCCTCTTCTCCGGCGACGGCAAGCGCCTCTACGTCGCCGAGACCGGCATCGACCGCGTCGCCGAGGTCGATTTCGTCGCCGGCCGGGTGCTCGGCCGCTTGCCCGCCGGCAAGAACGGCGACGGCCTGGCGATCAGCCCGGTGACGATCCCGCGCTGACCGCCCGTTCGACCGCAAGCTCCGGGACGCGCTCCGCCCGGCGCCCGTGCGAGACCGCGATTCGCGACCACAGGGGCCCTTCGTGTCCTTCCGCATCACCGGCCTCGACCCCGCGCCGTTCGCCCCGCTCTACGGCTTGTGCGACGCCGATCTCGCGACGCGCGGCGTCCACCGCGTCCGCGCCGACGCCCATCCCGGCTATCCCGACCGCGTCGAGCTCCGCGACGCCGAACCCGGCGAGACGCTGCTGCTGCTCAACCACGAGCACCAGCCCGCCCCGACCCCTTACCGGTCCACCCATGCGATCTCCGTCCTGGAAGGCGCGACACGTCCGGCCGTGTTCGTCGACGAGGTGCCCACCGCGCTCCGCCGCCGGCCCATCTCGCTCCGCGCCTTCGACTCCGCGCACGAGATGGTCGACGCCGATCTCGCCGACGGCGAGGCGCTTGGCGACCCGATCGAGCGGTTCCTGTCCGATCCCACGACCGCCTATTTCCACGCCCACTACGCCAAGCGCGGCTGCTACGCCGCGCTGGTCGAGCGCGGCTAGGCGACAGCCTCCAGCACCAGATCGCGCCCTGCCGCGACATGCGCGGCGGTCAGACGGACGGTCTCGTCAGGCTCCAACCCGCCGTCCGGCTCCGGCGTGGACGGGAAATAGCCAATCAGCGGCAGATCGACCTCCAGCCCCGTCGCCGGCAGCCGCAGGAAGTAGAAAGCGCCCCCGTTTATCCCGCGCCGGTTGCCGCCCGTCGTCTCGCCCACCAGCCGGCCAAGCCGCTCGCGCCGCATCAGTTGCGCGAACTGGAAGGTCGCCGAACTGTTCTGCGGCCCGACCAATACCGCCACCTCGTCCGCGAAGCGCCGCCCGCGCGGGCTGATGACCGCCCCTTCCTCGTCGCCCCGCTTGAGCGCGAGATAGCGGTCGTCGACCGGCGTCGCGTCCGCGCCCCAGTCGTCGAAGCTGCGATCCCAGGTGTCGAGACGGGGCCGGAGATCGTCAGGGATCCTACGATACCGCACCAGCCGCCGATAGGGCGAGGCCGCGACAGGCCGGTCGATCATCCGCGCGACGATCCGGTCGCCGCAGTCCAGCCCGCCCTCGTTCCGCCGGACGTCTATCACCAGCCGTCGGACTCCGTCGTCGATCAACCGGTCCATCTCCCGGTCGATCCAGCCGCCCCAGTCCCACTTGCTGTTGTACAGTCCCCAGTTCGGCATGGTCAGCACCGCTGTCCCGCCGCGACGCTCCATCGTCCAGACCGGCGCGTCGCCGCTCGCGTCGACGGGCTCGGGCCGGACGGCGCG
>DASVSW010000278.1:0-3196 GCA_036387895.1 Sphingomonas sp. | reverse complement strand
TGGTCGATGTGATCGGCGACGGTGGCCGCGGTCACGCGCGGCTCGGGGTG
This sequence comes from Sphingomonas sp., assembly GCA_036387895.1. Classification (GTDB taxonomy): domain Bacteria; phylum Pseudomonadota; class Alphaproteobacteria; order Sphingomonadales; family Sphingomonadaceae; genus Sphingomonas. The sequence continues at coordinate 3,146 of DASVSW010000278.1, read as the reverse complement.
CGCGGCGTCCCAGGCGACCAGCGGTGCGGGCGCGCGCGGGCCATAGGTGTCGGCGGGCACGCCCGCGGCTTTGGCGGCCGCGCTGCGCGCGCGGTCCCAGGCGCGCCACTCCGCCGACAGGAAGGACGGGTAGAAGTTGACCATCACCACGCCACCTTGCGCGCCGATCGCGCGGAGAAGGTCGTCGGGGATGTTCCGCGGCGCCGAGGCCAGCGCGCGGGCGGACGAGTGCGAGGCGATGACAGGCGCGCGCGTGAGGCGAAGCACGGCGCGGGCGGTGTCATCGGATACGTGGGAGACGTCGACGATCATGCCGATGCGGTTCATCTCGGCCACCACCTGCCGGCCGAAGGGCGACAGCCCGCGCGCGATCGCGTCGTCGGTGGACGCGTCCGCCCAGGACAGGCTGCGCGTGTGGGTCAGCGTCATGTAGCGGACGCCGAGGTCCCGGTACCGGCGGAGGACGGAGAGCCGGCCGTCGATCTGGTGCCCGCCCTCGACGCCGATGAGCGACGCTATCCGCCCCGCCTTGGCGATGCGGCGGATGTCAGCGGCGGTATCGGCGAGCTCGAAGGCTTGGCGGTGCGCCGCCACGACGCGGCGGACGACGTCGATCTGCTCCAGCGTCAGCTCGACAGCACGCGGGCCGCTGACGGTGGTGGGGATCCAGACGGACCAGAACTGCCCGCCGACGCCGCCGCGGCGCAGGCGGGGGATGTCGGTCTGGAGCGCGTGGCCGAGACGGCTGGTGTCGGCGTTCAGGTCGACCGCTTCGACGCGGCCGTCATGGTTCTGCGCCAGCTCCCAGGCGAGGTCGTTATGGCCGTCGACCACCGGCGCTTGACGGAGCACGCGCTCGACGCGCGCCTGGATGGCCGGATCGGGCGCGGACTGGAGCAGCAGCAGCAGCGCCGCGATCATCCGCGCCTCCTAAGTTCGCAAAGTTCGCGGTACGTCATCGGCGAAACGTCGACGAACCGTTGCGGACGCGGCTCTCGCGATAGGCGGGTTCGGGGGACGGATGCAGTCATCGGCACAACTTGCACGTCAGCCTCCCTGTAGGACAGCGCGTTCTTCGGTCGCGAGGTGGTCGAGGACGAACCGGACCCGTGCCTCCACGCCCGCCCGGGGCAGCTCGACGAGGCGGTAACCATAGCCGGCATAGGTCTCGCGCATTATCGCCTCGGTCGCGCGGGCGAGCGAGGGGGGCTGGATGCGCTCGGCGTCGTGGACGTAGATCTCGGCCCAGAAGGGCGCCAAGAAGACGCGGGCGTTGTAGCGATGGCTTTTCGCGGCGGCGTCTATGAGCGGCGGCACGTTCAGCGCCGATACGCGCAGGAAGCCGATCACGTCCGGCACGCCGCGGTCGAGCACGACCGTCCGGCCGCTCGCGAGCGCGGCGGCGTGCGCGGCGCACTCGCGGCCGATCATCCTGTCGGCGAAGGCGCGCTCGTCGCCCCAGGGCACGGCGTTTCCGCCCCGCGCCAGCTCCTCCTTAATGACGGCGCGCCCGACCTCCGGGCTGGTCGCCACGCCGGCGCGGGCCAGCGCGTCGATCAGCGTCGTCTTGCCGGAGCCGGGGCCGCCGGTGACGACGTGGAGGCGGTCGGTCGGGCTCAGCGCGGCGCCTCCGTCCGGGCGAGCAGGTTGGCCAGATCGGCCTTCCAGAACTTGGCCCAGGTGTGCGTGCCGTGGCCGCGCGTGTCGGGCGTTTCGGGGATGAGGCGGAAGCGCGCGTTCCCCATCCGCTTCACCGCCTGCTCCGGGAAGGGAAGCCCGCGCGGGTTGATGAAGTCGTCGGCGGAGTTGATCCAGACCGTGGGCGCGGTGATCCGTTCGAGGGCGGGCCAAGGATCGTAGGAGCGCGACGCGTCGACCTGGTAGATCAGGTCGTTGGCGTCGATGCCCGCCATCGACGCCGCGACCCGCTCGCGGGCGTAGGCGGCGGCCGCGTCGCGGCGCGGGTAGGACGCCTGGAGGTATAGCGGGGCGCCACCCGCGACGAAGAGCAGCGACGCAGCGGTGCGCAGGCCCGCTTGCGGTTGCGCCCGGTACTCGCCGCCCGCCCAGGCCGGGTCGGCCTTGATCCCGTCGATGACGAGCTGCCGCCACATGCGGTTCAGCCCGGCTATCTCGACCGCCTCGCATCCGAGCGGCAGGAGCGCCCGGGCGAAATCGGGGTGCGCCTGTCCCCAGACGAAGGCGTGCATGCAGCCCATCGACGTGCCCATGATGAGCCGCATCCGCTTGATGCCGAGCCCGTCCGTCAACAGGCGTCGTTGCGCCTCGACCATGTCGTCATAGTCGTAGGCGGGGAAGCGCATGCGCAAGCCGTCCGACGGCTTGGACGACCCGCCATGGCCGAGATTGTCGGGCAGGATGACCCAGTAGCGGCGGATGTCGAGCGGCTGGCCCGGGCCGTACAATTCGTCGGCGAACTGGGGCTGGAGGAACTGCTTGCCCGTGCCCCCGGTGCCGTGGAGCACCATGACGGCGTTGTCGATCTCGCCCCGGGCATTCCGCCGCGGGCTGCCCAGCGTGGTGTAGCGCATCCGCACCTCGGGCAGCGTCTCGCCCGAGCGGAAGCGGAAATCGCGGATGACGTGGACGGCCTCGCGGACGGGCCAGCGCGATGCGGGGGCGGCGGGAGCGGTCGTGGCCGCGATCGGCGGCGTCTGAGCGGTAGCGGCGGCTTGCAGCGCGAGGGCGAGGAGGAGCATGGGCGCGAACGTGCCTCGCCGCTTCCGCGTTGGCAATCAGCGGCCGAGGGCGGCGAGGAACTCGTCGGGCGTCACGCCCGATAGTCTCGACCTCCGTGACCGTGTCCGTTTTCAGGGCGACAGCGGTGAAGCCTCCCTCGGGCGCGGGAGCGAGGTCCGCGGTGACTCGCATCGACGCAGCCCGACGCGTTCTCGCGACACGCGGCGGCCGCGATCAGCCGACGCCTAGCCACCGAAGCGGCTCCGGCAGCGCGGTCGCGGCGTAGTCGACCTGCAGCACGCGACGGTGCGCGTGGCCGTTCGCTGCGGCTGAGGCGTGGAGGATAGGCGTGGCGTAGGCCCAGATATCCCCGCCTCGGGCGAGGCAGGCGACCGTCCCGCAGCGCTGGACGGTCGCCGCGATCTCCGGCTCGGGGATGCGGCCCA
>DASVSW010000277.1:0-5838 GCA_036387895.1 Sphingomonas sp. | reverse complement strand
CACCCGAGCGGCCGACGCCTTCACCGCGGCTTTCGCCGTCGGCGCGCGGCACGCGATCACGCTCACCAAGAACCTGCCGGTAGCGTCCGGGATCGGCGGCGGCTCCGCCGACGCGGCGGCGACCCTGCGCGCGTTGGCCCTCCTGCACGGCGTCGCGGCCGACGACCCGTCCCTCCAGGCCATCGCCGGCGGGCTCGGCGCCGACGTCCCCGCCTGCCTCCTCGGGCGCACCGCGTCGGGCGAGGGCAGGGGGGACGCGCTCTCGCCGCAAGACGGGCTGCCGGGCACGCCGGTCCTGCTCGTCAATCCCGGCGTGCCGGTATCCACGGCGGCGGTGTTCGGGGCGTGGGACGGCGTCGACCGCGGCCCGATCCCGCCAGGCGACCTCCTCGCCCGAGCGCGCGCCGGCCGCAACGACCTCGAACCGCCCGCCCGCGCCTTGGCCCCCGCGATCGACGACGCGCTGGCGTTCCTCGCCGCGCGGCCGGGCGTCCTCCTGTCGCGCATGTCCGGGTCGGGCGCCACCTGCTTCGCGCTGTTCGGGGATGACGCCGGCTGCACGGCCGCACGCACGGCCGCCGAGGCGCGCGGTTGGTGGAGTCTCGGAACGGCACTAGCGTGACGCCCCCCTTGTCCCATGACAGGACGCCGGACGTCGACGCGCGTCTGGCGATCCGGCTGGCATCATGCTTGCTGTATGGGACATGACGGGTCTGGGGGGAGGCGCTTCGCCTGCATCCGTCGGTGGTCCGCTTGCGGCGCGCCACCGCCGAAAGGGCGGCCGTGGGGAACGGCCGCCCTTTCTCGTTCCAACCTCCTGAAAGCCTGCCCTTTCCCTCCCCTACGGGGAGGGAAAAACGTCGCCGCGCGCCTTGCGAACGGGAACGGTGTTCCTATCTTGTTCTCACTCCATCCAGCATGTAAACATGAGGATCGCGCGTTGATGGGTTCGCGCGATTGCTCTACCGACGAGGACAGGAATGGCCGCTAACTTGAAGGTGATCGACGGCATGGCGACCGCGAACGCAGACCGGCAAAAGGCGCTCGACGCCGCCCTGGCGCAGATCGACCGCGCCTTTGGCAAGGGCTCAGCGATGAAGCTCGGCCAGCGCGAGGCGATGAAGGTCGACGTGATCTCCACGGGGTCGCTCGGCCTCGACATCGCGCTCGGCGTGGGCGGTCTGCCCAAGGGCCGCATCGTCGAGATCTACGGACCCGAGAGCTCGGGCAAGACCACGCTCGCGCTCCACGTCATCGCCGAAGCGCAGAAGCTGGGCGGCACCGCCGCCTTCGTCGACGCGGAGCACGCGCTCGACCCCGCTTACGCGAAGAAGCTCGGCGTCGATGTCGACAACCTCATCGTCAGCCAGCCCGACACGGGCGAGCAGGCGCTGGAGATCACCGACACGCTGGTGCGCTCCAACGCGATCGACGTGCTGGTGGTCGACTCGGTCGCGGCGCTGGTGCCCCGCGCCGAGATCGAGGGCGAGATGGGCGACAGCCATGTCGGCCTCCAGGCGCGCCTCATGAGCCAGGCGCTCCGCAAGCTGACCGGCACGATCAGCCGTTCGGGCACGCTGGTGATCTTCATCAACCAGATCCGCATGAAGATCGGCGTGATGTACGGCTCGCCGGAGACGACCACGGGCGGCAACGCCCTGAAGTTCTACGCCTCGGTCCGTCTCGACATCCGCCGCACCGGCGCGATCAAGGACCGCGAGGAGGTCACGGGCAACGCCACCCGCGTCAAGGTCGTCAAGAACAAGGTCGCGCCGCCGTTCAAGCAGGTCGAGTTCGACATCATGTATGGCGAGGGCGTGTCCAAGGTCGGCGAGATCATCGATCTCGGCGTCAAGGCCGGGCTCGTCGAGAAGTCGGGTTCGTGGTTCTCCTACGACTCGGTCCGCATCGGCCAGGGCCGCGAGAACGCCAAAGCGTTCCTGCGCACCAACCCCGACATGGCGACCCGGCTGGAGCAGGCGATCCGCGGCCGCACCGACCAGGTCGCCGAGGAGCTCCTCGTCGGCCCGAGCGACAGCGACGACCTGTAAGCGGCGCTGTTACCCTCTTCCGCTCAGGCGGACAGGGTGCGCGTGACTAGGAGGGCCCGCCGACGACGGCGGGCCCTTTTCCGTTTCCGCTGACCAGCGCTCCGCGAACGCCCGTCGTGATCAGGCGCGCGCGGTGCGTCCGCCCGGCGTGAGGACCAGGTCGACGATCCCGACGACCAGAGGCGCCGCCAGCAGCCAGACCCAAAGATACTGTCCCATGTCCATGTCACGTCTCCTCTGACGCCATGAATGCGTGAGTTTGGAGGCAGTTCCGGACAGGCGGGGTCGACCGCGGGCGCCGGCCGGCGAGGACGTGGACGCCGCGGGAGCGTCTTCCATGCCCGGCCACGGGTGTTAGGACGCTCCGTCAGCCACGGAGCCGCCGCCCATGATCACCGTCCACCATCTCGAGAATTCCCGCTCGCAACGCGTGCTCTGGATGCTGGAGGAGCTGGAGCTGCCCTACGAGATCCGCCGCTACGAGCGGAACAGGAAGACGATGCTCGCGCCGCCGGAGCTGAAGGCGGTCCACCCGCTCGGCAAGTCGCCGGTGATCGAGCATGAGGGCAGGGTGGTCGCCGAGACCGGCGCGATCGTCGAGTACCTGGTCGAGCTCGCCGACGGTAAGCTCGGCCCGCCCCCGCATCGCGACGCGAGCCTGCGGTACCGCTTCTTCCTCCACTATGCCGAAGGGTCGGTCATGCCGCCGCTCCTGCTCAAGCTGGTGCTGAGCCGCGTGCCCGTCATGGGCAAGCTAGCAATGCGCCGCATCCAGCCGATGATCGATAACCATCTCGACTTCATAGAATCCGAGCTGGCGCAGCGCCCCTGGTTCGCGGGCGACCAGATCAGCGCGGCGGACGTCATGATGAGCTTCCCGCTCGAGGCCGCCCGCGCCCGCGGCGGCCTCGACGCGAGCCGCCCCGCGACGATCGCCTGGCTCGACAAGGTCCACGCCCGCCCGGCCTACTGGACCGCGCTGAAGAAGGGCGGACCCTACGCCTACGCCTGAGCGATCTCATCTGAATGACCGCCACCCCCGCGTAGGCGGGGGTCCATAAACTCCGGACAGCTGAGTGTATGGACTCTCGCCTTCGCGGGAGTGGCCAGAATTGGATCGGACGCAGTCCTACCGGAAGCTCTCCGCCTCCGGCCGCAACGCCTCCGTCGCGCCCAGCGGCTGCGTCTCGACGTTCGCGTCGGGCCGGTCGAGCCCGCCCTCCCACTTCGCCACCACCGCCGCCGCAACTGCGTTGCCGATCACGTTGGTCGCGGTACGGCCCATGTCGAGGAAGTGGTCGACGCCCAGGATCAGGAGCAGCCCCGCCTCCGGGATGCCGAACAGCGGCAGGGTCGCCGCGATCACCACCAAGGACGCGCGCGGCACCGCCGCGATCCCCTTGGACGACACCATCAGGAACAACAGCATCGCCAGCATCGTGCCGAGCGGCAGGTCGATGCCATAGGCCTGGGCGATGAATACCGACGCGAACGTCATGTACATCATCGACCCGTCCAGGTTGAACGAATAGCCCAGCGGCAGCACGAAGCTGGCGATGCGCGGCGGCACGCCGAACCGGTCCAGCGCCTCCAGCATCCGCGGGTACGCGGCTTCCGACGATGCAGTCGAGAAGGCGACCAGCATCGGCTCGCGCACGTGCCGCACCAGCTCGAAGATCCGGCTCCCCAGGAACAGCGCGCCGACGCCCAGCAGCACCGCCCACAGCACGATCAGCGCCAGGTAGAAGGTCCCCATGAAGGTCGCCAGCTGCCCGATCGCCTGCGGACCCCGCTCGGTCAGCGTCGCCGCCACCGCGCAGAACACCGCGATCGGCGCCACGCGCATGACGTAGTCGGTGATCTTCAGCATCACCTCGACCAGCCCGTCGACCGCGCGGACCAGCGGCCGCGCGGGCTCGCCCACCGCCGTGATCGCGACGCCGACGAAGATCGAGAACACCACGATCTGCAGCACCTCGTTCGTCGCCATGGCGTCGATCATCGAGGTCGGCACGATATGCGTCAGGAACTTCTCGAACGAGAAGGCCTCCGTCGCCACGCCCGACGCGGCGGTCGCGGGCGGGAGCGGCAGGTTCAGCCCCACGCCCGGCTGCATCAACGTGACGAGCACCAGCCCCAGCCCGAGCGACACGAGGCTCGCCGTCAGGAACCACGCCACCGCACGCCCGCCGACCCGGCCCAGCGCAGCCGTGTCACCCATCGACGCGATCCCCTGGACCAGCGTCGCGAAGACGAGCGGCGCGATGATCATCTTGATCAGGCGCAGGAAGATCGTGCTGCCGTAGCTGAACCACTTGGCGATCGCCTTCAGACGGTCGGCCGCGGCGGGCGTGCCGTCGTTCAACGACAGGTGGATCGCCAGCCCGGTGACGATGCCCAGAACCAGGCCGATCAGGATGTATAGGGTCAGCCGCTTGGCCATGAACGCGCGTCCGTGAACTGAAGGTCGGCGGCGACAGGACGGGATTGCGGGCGCGCGGTCAAGCGCCGTAACGATCGTCCCCATGCTCATCACCCGCCGGGCGGCGCTCGCCGCCGCCGCGCTCGCCCCCTTCGCCCCCGCGGTGCTGCGCGCCGCCGAACCCGACCTGTCCAGCCTCGCCAGCCTGACGGACGCCGTCCCGCCGATCGCCCCCGCCGAGCGCGCCGCGCGGCTCGCCAAGGCGCAGGAGCTGATGCGCCGTCACGGCATCGGCGCGGTGCTCATCGAGCCAAGCGCGAGCCTCGTCTACTTCACCGGCGTCCGCTGGAGCCGCTCGGAGCGCCTCACGGCCGCGGTCCTGCCGCGCGACGGCGAGCCGCTGATCGTCACGCCCTTCTTCGAGGAGCCGAGCGTCCGCGAAACGCTCGCCGTCCCCGCCGACCTGCGCGTCTGGCAGGAGCATGAGGACCCGGCGCGCGTCGTCGCGGGCTTCCTACGCGAACGCGGCCTCGCCGCTCAGCCGATCGCCGTCGAGGAGACGGCCGGCTTCTTCGCGTTCGACGGCCTTCGTCGCGCGCTCCCCGACGCGCGGCTCGTCTCCGCCGATCCGGTCGTCCGCGCGTGCCGGATGATCAAGTCGCCCGCCGAGATCGCGCTGATGCAGGCCGCGTCCGACGTGACCGTCGCCGCCTATCGCTGGACCTGGCCGCGCATCGAGGTCGGCATGACCGGTGCTGAGATCGGCGCGATGATGAACGCCGCCACGAGGCGGCTCGGCGGCGATCCCCAGTTCGCGCTCGTCCTCGTCGGCGAGGCGTCCGCCTACCCGCACGGCACCAAGGCGGTGCACCGCGTCGCGCCGGGCCAGGTCGTGCTCATGGACTGCGGCTGCACCGTCCAGGGCTACCAGTCCGATATCTCCCGCACGGGCGTTTTCGGCCGCCCCTCGGCCAAGATCGCGCGCGTCTGGGCGCACATGGCGGAGGGACAGCGGATCGCCTTCGCCGCCGCCAGGCCCGGCACGCCGGCGGGGCAGGTCGACGACGCCGTCCGTCGCTACTACGTGTCGCAGGGCTACGGCCCCGACTACAGGCTCCCCGGCCTGTCGCACCGCACCGGCCACGGCATCGGCCTCGACGGCCACGAGCCCGTGAACCTAGTCCGCGGCGAGACCACCCCGCTCCGGCCCGGCATGTGCTTCTCCAACGAACCCGGGCTCTACCTCCCCGGCGAGTTCGGCATCCGCCTGGAGGACTGCCTCTACATGACCGAAGGCGGGCCCAAATACTTCAGCAAGCCCCCGACCTCGATCGAGCAGCCGGTCTGATGCGTTCCCCGCTCCCC
>DASVSW010000276.1:0-6076 GCA_036387895.1 Sphingomonas sp. | reverse complement strand
TCGATCGGCGTGGCACTCTACCAGGTCGACCACTCCCTCCCCTACGTGATCGGCGGCGTCGGATGCGCGCTGCTCTTCGCCTACGCCTGGCGCGCGCTGGCGCCCGCCAAGGTCTGAGGGCGGGGGTTGAGCATCGGCCCTCGCCGGGCCACATGGCCCCCATGCTGATCGAGACCGAAACCACGCCCAACCCCCAGACGCTCAAGTTCCTGCCCGGACGCGTCGTCATGGACATGGGGACCCGCGACTTCGCGACGCCTGAAGAAGCGGAGGCGAGCCCGCTCGCCGAGGCGATCTTCGCGCTGGGCGACGTGACCGGCGTCTTCTTCGGCTACGACTTCATCTCGGTCACCGCGGCGCCGGGCACCGACTGGGTGTCGCTCAAGCCCGACGTGCTGGCGATCCTGCTCGATCACTTTTCGGCCGCGATGCCGCTGTTCCGCGCGCCCAGCGCCGCCGGCTTCTCCGTCCCGGCGCCGGACGCCGACGATTTCCAGGACGACCCCGCCGACGCCGACATCGTCCTTCAGATCCGCGAGCTGATCGAGACGCGCGTGCGGCCCGCGGTGGCGAACGACGGTGGCGACATCGTCTATCGCGGCTTCGACAAGGGCAAGGTCTACCTCCGGATGCAGGGCGCCTGCGCGGGCTGCCCCTCCTCGTCCGCGACGCTCAAGAACGGGATCGAGCAGCTGCTCCGCTACTACGTCCCCGAAGTGACGGAGGTCCGCGCGGTATGACGCGCGAACCGCATTCCTACGAGCCGCTCGCCCATGCGGCGATCGACCAGCTGTTCCGCGAAGCGCGCACCTATAACGGCTTCCTCGACAGCCCGGTCGCCGAGGACCAGGTCCGGCAGCTCTACGACCTCGTGAAGATGGGCCCGACCTCCGCCAATCAGTCGCCCGCCCGCTTCGTCTGGTGCATGAGCGACGAGTCGAAGGAACGCCTCGCCGCCTGCGCCAGCGGCACCAACGGCGACAAGATCAGGAAGGCTCCGGTGTCGGTCGTGATCGGCATGGATCTCGAGTTCCACGAGCACCTGCCCGACCTCTTCCCCCATGCCGACGCGCGGAGCTGGTTCACCGGCGACGCCGCCGCGCGCGAGGCGTCGGCGTTCCGCAACTCCTCGCTCCAGGGCGCCTATCTCATCATCGCCGCCCGCGCGCTGGGGCTCGATACGGGCCCCATGTCGGGCTTCGACCAGAAAGCCGTGGACGCCGCCTTCTTCGCCGACCAGCCGCGGGTGACGACCAACTTCATCTCGACGCTCGGCTACGGCGACCCGGCGACCATCATCGACCGCAGCCCGAGGCCGTCCTTCGAACGGTTCAACCGGATCGCCTGACGCACCTCCGTCACCCCGGGCTCGACTTGGGGTGACGAGGAAGTGTGGCTGACGCTACTCGTCGACCATGTACCCCATGCGCACCCTCGTCATCGACACGGCCACCGCCGCCTGCTCCGTCGCGCTGCTCGACGGGGAGGCGGTCGTCGCGCGCGTCCACGAGGTCGTCGGCCGCGGCCATGCCGAGCGGCTGGTCCCGATGATCGCCGACCTGCCCGACGGCGGCCGGTGCGACCGCATCCTCGTCGATTGCGGGCCGGGCAGCTTCACCGGCTTGCGCGTCGGCCTCGCCGCCGCCCGCGCGCTGGCGCTGGGCTGGAGCGTGCCGGTGTCGGGCTATTCGTCGCTGGCTTTGGTCGCCGCCACCGCCGCGGCGGTCCGCCCCGGGTCGCTGCTACTTGCGGCCGTGCTGGAAGGCGGACATGGTGAATTGTTCATGCAGCGCTTCGCCACGCAGCCTCTGACGCCTTCGGGCTACCTCGCCAGTCTCCGGCCGGAGGCGGCGTTGGCGGCGCTGGACGGCGCGCCGGCGATCGGCTCGGGCGCGGGCGCGCTCCTGGCGCTCGATCCCGGCCTCGACGCCGCGGACGCCTTGCCCGACGCCGCCGAGGCCTGGCGGCTGCCGCCCGCGCTGGCGTCCTTGCCCCCGCGTCCGATCTACGGCCGCGCGCCCGACGCGAAGCCCAAGGCGGTCTGATGGCGACGCGCGCGGTCACGTTGCGCTTAGGCGGCGCGAACGACGTCGGCGCGGTGGACGCGCTGATGGCGCACGCCTTCGACCCGGCTTACGGCGAGGCCTGGACGCGCAACCAGTGCCTGGGCGTGCTCGCCATGCCGGGCGTCGGTCTGATCCTGGCCGAGATGGACGATGAGCCCGCCGGCTTCGCCATGACGCGCCGCGTGTTCGACGAGACGGAGCTGCTGCTCCTCGCCGTCGACCCCGCGCACCGCCGTCGCGGCGTCGGGGCGGCGCTGCTCCGCGCGGTCATCGCCGACGCGCGCGCGCAAAGCTGCGCCAAGCTCCACCTCGAGGTGCGCGCCGGCAACCCGGCGGTCGGGCTCTACGCCGATCACGGCTTCGCCAAGGTTGGCGAGCGCCGCGGCTACTACAAGGGCGCCGGCGGCTCGCTCCACGACGCGCACAGCTACAGCCTGGATCTGTAGGGCGCTCCGACCCTCAAGGGTCGCGGCTTCGAACGCCGTCGCCACTCCTCGCCCATCCCGGACTTCCTTCCCACCCCGGCGAAGGCCGGGGCCCAGCTGCGCCGACCTCGGATCGGGGACACGAACGGCGCGCCGCGCTCGTACTCTGGGCCCCGGCCTACGCCGGGGTTGGACCGCGGTTCACGGGCCGGAACCGCCGACCCGCCCTTATTGCGAGTCGGTTGCGCTTTTCGCAACAAGCCCGAACGCCTATGTCCGTCGCTGGCTCATGAACGGACGACACCTGATGGCGCGCAAGATCGATCTCGAAACCCTCTGCAACCAGAAGGGCTTGCGCATCACGGAGCAGCGCCGCGTCATCGCGCGGGTCCTGTCCGAAGCCGAGGACCATCCCGACGTCGAAAAGGTCTACGCCCGCGCGTCCGCCATCGACCCCGGCATATCCATCGCCACCGTCTACCGCACCGTGCGCCTGTTCGAAGAGGCGGGCATCCTCGACCGCCACGATTTCGGCGACGGCCGAGCCCGCTACGAGCCCGCGCCCGAAGCGCATCACGACCACTTGATCGACGTCGAGTCGGGCCGCGTGATCGAGTTCGTCGACCCCGAGCTCGAACAGCTGCAAAAGGCGATCGCGGAGAAACTAGGCTTCCGCCTCGTCGACCACCGCATGGAGCTCTACGGCGTGTCGCTCGACCGCAAGGGGTGAGAAGGCCCCGAAAATCCTACTGGCGCATCGCCGCCCGCCTTCTCGGGCTCGCCGGGCTGCTCCTAGGCTGCCTCGTCCTCCATGGCGCGTGGCGGCTGGTCCGGGCGCCCTCGCCCTGGCCCACGCGCTTCCTCGGCGGCTCGGCCTGGGTCTGCGGCGTCCGCGTGCGGCTGTCGGGGCGCCGTCCGGAGGGCCGCTCCCTCATCGTCGCCAATCATTGCGGGACGCTCGACATCCTGGTGATCGGCGGCGCCATGGGCGCGGCCTTCGTCGCCAAGGCGGAGCTCGCCGCCGCCCCGCTCGTCGGCTGGATGTGCGGGCTCAACCGCACGCTCTTCGTCGACCGCGCCGACCGCCGCGCCGTCCCCGCCCAGGCCGCCCGGCTCCGCGAGGCGCTGGCCGACGGCCCCGTCGCCATCTTCCCCGAAGGCACCACCAGCGACGGCACGGTGCTCCTGCCCTTCAAGCCCGCCCTGTTCCAGGCGCTCGACCCGCCGCCGCCGGGCGTCGTCGTCCAGCCCCTTTTCCTCGACTACGGTGCCGCCGCCCCCGAGATCGCCTGGGCCGAGGAGAGCGGCGAGGACGGCCTCGCCAACGCGCTCCGCACGCTAGGTCGGCCGGGCGTGATCCCCGTCACCGTCCACCTGCTCGAACCCTTCGACCCCGCCGCGATCGGCGACCGCAAAGCCCTGTCCGCCGAAGCCCGCCGCCGCATCGCCGACGCCATCGCCCATACGGGCTCGCCTATGCGGGTGGCGTGAGCCACGACGCCGCGTCGGAAGCGGACCAGCGACGCGACTTAGCCGAGCCTCGACCCCAAAGCGGTTATACTTCAAGCACGTAAGCTCTCGTTAGCATAAGGTATATAGGGCGTCCTCACCCGTGCGAGGAGGGGGGAACATGAAGGCCAAAACGTCGCGAGGCGTTCGGCTTAAGAATGTGCTGATCGTGGACAGTTCAGTCATTTCCCGGATGATGGTCGAAAGCATCCTGGCGGACTCAACTGACTTCAGGGTCGTCGGCGCAATTGGTAGCTCGAACGAAGTTGTCGAAGCTGTTGATGATTTACGACCCGATGTGATCGTTATTGATCTCTCCGCGCCGGAAAGCGACGGGGAGCGCCTCATGGTAGCGCTTAAGGAATATCCTGTTCTGAAGAAGGTGGTGTTATCGGCAGAGCCGGTTTCCGAGGCTGTCTGCGATCGTCTTAGCCGAATCGGTGCGGATGCGTTCTTCGACAAGAAAAGCGTCGTGGAAGAGCATGAGGCGTTCCGGGAGGGGCTTCGGTCCCTTTGGATGGATAAGCTGGTCGAAACGTCGTCGGATGCCGAGTCGTTGATGAGCGAAGGAGATGTTTCAATGTTCACGGAGCGCCAATCCATATCTGCACGACATGGGGAGATCGTACCGTTGGCGCCACGTACGACTGCCGTTTCGGCTTCGTTCGGGATGTGCCATGATGTCGAAGCGGCGCGCCTCGAGGCGCTACGCGCGCTGAACATCGCCAACGACACTCCCGACCGCAGGCTCGATCTCATCACGCAGCACCTTCGTCGCGTGGCCGGTTATCCTATGGTGGCGGTCACGTTGATCGACGAGTCCGTGCAGTGGATCAAGGCGGCTTCGGGACTGGACGCAGGGCGCACCTCCCGAGAGGAGGCGTTCTGTGCGCACACGATCGAGTGTACGACGCCCCTCATCGTGAGCGACGCCAGGGAGCATCCCGTGTTCTCGACGTTCGACTGCGTCGTCGGCTCCCCGCATATCCGATCCTATGTCGGGATGCCGCTTCTGGTCGAAGGCGGGCTGGCCATCGGTGCCGTTTGCCTCATGGACACTCGGCCGCGCCTATCGATCCAGGGCGAGATACTGCTCCTGTCGGACATGGCCGAGCTGATCGTCGAGATGCTCGACTGCAGCTGGCCGCGACGGGCGGCCTAGGTCGGCCGTCTCGAGCTGGCTCCGACGAACTGTTCCAGGGCCGGTGGCGGATCTCACCGGCCCTGGAACGGCGACGACACGCCCGCCCGCCAGGCCCTCGCCCCATGGCCCCGAGATCGCCCGGGCCGAGGAGAATGGCGAGGACGGTCTCGCCGACGCGCTCCGCACGCTCGGCCGGCCGGGCGTGATCCCCGTCACCGTGCACCTGCTCGAGCCCTTCGACCCCGCTGCGATCGGCGACCGCAAAGCCATGTCCGCCGAAGCCCGCCGCCGCGTCGCCGACGCGATAAAGGCCGCGGGGTCGCCGATGCGGGTCGAGTGACGCACGTCGCCGCGCCCCCATCCGGAGCGCGCATCTACGACGCCTGTTTCTTTGATGTCCGCTACGGGTGAGAAGCCGACGTTATCCGTATAGAGCTTGGTTACGCTTAGTTCGTTCCTGCTCGATTGCATGAGCCTCATAGAGGAGGATGGCGCGTCGAGGTGTGGTCTCGGCGACCTGCGCCGTTTTTACCCTGATCAGCTCGAAATCAGCAGTTCCGCCGGTGTGTCCGACAACGTGTCCGAGGATTTCAAAAACATAGTCCAACTCGTCCTCAGCGATGTCGTTCAGCACAACAATTCGGGCGAGGACCTTGTCCCCATCCAAGTCGGCTGAATACTGCATCAGGTTAGGCGTGAGCAGCCCTCGGGCAGCTACGAGGAAGGTAGCCATCAGCTCGGTCGTCGTTGTCATGCTCAGCATCATCCGTCATGCGGCGAATGTCCGCAACGGGTCGAAAACGGTCATACGGAAAAACCGCTGTCCTACAGCGCGCGTTCGTGATCCAAGCTGGTGGGTGACCACACGACTCGCCCTTACCGTCCCCCGTCACCCCGGCCTTGAGCCGGGGTCCCGCTTCTTCTCGCGGCGG
>DASVSW010000275.1:0-9404 GCA_036387895.1 Sphingomonas sp. | reverse complement strand
CTTCGAGGACGTCGGCGTCAGCGCCTACAAGGGCGCCGCCCCGCTCATCTCGAACAACGCGTTCCTCGACGCGTCGGCAGGCATTTTGGCGGCCGAGGCGTTCCACGCGGGGATCATCCGCTACACGCTCTACGCCAAGGGTGTGCAGACCCCCCGGTTCCGGACCGCGACCGAGGCGATCTCGGGCGCCCGCGACTCGCTCGACGGAGCCAGCGACATCGACCAGGGCGTGGCGCCCCAGCAAGCGAACGGCGCCACGATCGCGAATATCGCCCCCACTGATTCCACGGGCCAGGCGTTCAGCCGGACCACGGGCCAGGTGCTCAACATCGTCTTCCTGACGGGGGCGGCCGCCAGCGCCGGCGGGTTCTTCCCCAACGGGGTGAACGGCTCCATCCGCACCTCCGCCGCCAGCGCCTGACCAGACCCTTTCGGGAGTTCCGACATGACCGACCGATCCACGATCCTCGAGAAGCTCGAAGAAGCGCAGGCCGCGCGCGACGCCCGCCGCCGCTTCATCCGCATGTGCGGCGGCGCCGCGGCCATGGCCGGCGGCCTGTCCTTGTTGTCCGCTTGCGGCGACGACGACGATGGCGACACGGGCGCCGCACCGACCCCTACGCCGAGCGCGACGCCCACGCCAACGGGCGCGGTGACGGACGTCGACGTGCTCAACTTCGCGCTGCAGCTCGAATATCTGGAGGGCAACTACTATAGCCGAGGCGCATTCGGCACCGGGCTCTCGGCCAACCTGACGACGGGCGTGGGAACCCAAGGGGCAGTCACCGGCGGCCGACAGGTGACGTTCACCGATCCGGTGGTCGCCGAGTTCATGCGCGAGATCGCAGTGGACGAGGTGGCGCACATCACCTTCCTTCGCCAAGCCCTGGGCTCGTCGGCAACGGCGCAGCCCGCGATCAACATCGCGGGCGACGCCACGGGCGCGTTCACGCTCGCGGCGCGGGCGGCGGGGGTGATCGGGGCCACCGAGACCTTCGACCCTTATGCCAACGACGAGAACTTCACCTTGGGAGCGTTCCTGCTGACCGACGTGGGCGTCAGCGCGTATCGCGGTTCGGCCAGGCTGATCACCAACAAGACCTTCCTGGAGGCGGCGGCCGGGATCCTCGCGACCGAATGCTACCATGACGCCGCGATCCGCACGACGCTCTACTCGAAGGGGCTGACCCGCGCCGACCTGCGCACCAACACCGTGCGCATCTCGGATGCGCGCGACGCGCTGGACGGGGCGGCCAACAACGATGAAGGCGTGGTGGACGCGTCGGGCAACGCCAACCTCGTCCCCGCCGACGCCAACGGCCTGGTGTTCGGCCGCACCGCGCCGCAGGTGCTCAATGTCGTCTATCAGAACCGTCTCTCGGTGAACTCGGGGGGCTTCTTCCCGGCCGGCGTCAACGGCGCGATCCGGGCGAGCGCGTCCAGCGCGGGCTGATCCACGTCGTTTCACCGACTCCGCGGCCGTCCCGTTCGGGGCGGCCGTTTTTCTTTTCGGCCCGCTGCATCCGCGCGCTCTTCCCTGTCGTGACTATGAACGGCCGAACCGCTTGCGGGCGGACGCGGCGGCATCGTCCACGAAGGCGAGGGGAAGAATAATGGCGGATCAAGGTGAACTGATGGGGGCGCTCGACGCCCGCGCGCGGCGGCGCGATGAGCGACGCGAGTTCTTCCGCGCGTCGATCGGCGCCGCGGCGTTCACCATGGCCGGCGCCACCGCGCTCTCCTTTTCGGCGGGCGCGAACGCGCAAACCGTCACCGACGCCGACGTGCTCAACTTCGCGCTCAACCTCGAGTATCTCGAAGCGCAATTCTACCTGTTCGCCGTGAACGGCGCGGGGCTCGCTCCGAACCAGCTGACGGGCACGGGAACGCAGGGCGCCGTGACCGGGGGCCGCCAGGTCAGCTTCTCCGACCCCGTCATCCGCGACTACGCCCGCGAGATCGCCGCTGACGAGCTGGCGCATGTCGTATTCCTACGCCAGGCCTTGGGCGCGGCGGCGGTGGCGCAGCCCGCGATCAACATCTCGGGCGACGCTGACGGCGCGTTCACCGCCGCCGCGCGCGCCGCGGGCGTGGTCGGGCCGACGGAGACGTTCGATCCTTACGCCGACGACATCAGCTTCCTGCTCGGCGCGTACATCTTCGAGGACGTGGGCGTGACCGCCTACAAGGGTGCGTCGCCGCTCATCACCAACAAGACGTTTCTGGAGGCCGCGGCCGGCATCCTCGCGGTCGAGGCGTACCACGCCGCGGTAGTGCGCACGACGCTCTACGCACGCGGCGTCCAGACGCCGTCGCTCCGCACCGCGGCCGACCGCATCTCGGACGCGCGCGACAGCCTCGACGGGACGAGCGACCTCGACCAGGGCATCTCGCCCACGACGGTCAACGGCCAGCTCCAGTCGAACATCGTGCCGTTGGATCCGAACGGCCTCGCGTTCAGCCGGACCACGGGCCAGGTGCTGAACATCGTCTATCTCAACCGCGCCGCGGCGACCATGGGCGGGTTCTTCCCCGCCGGCGTCAACGGCTCGATCCGCGCCAGCGCGGCGAATTAAGGGGAATCGGACCATGGCCGAAGAGAAATTCGTCCTCGACCTGATCGACGCCGCGACCAAGCGCCGCGAAGAGCGTCGTCGCTTCCTCCGCGACGCGGGATCGGGCGCGGCCGCGGTGGGCGGGCTATCGCTGCTCGCCGCCTGCGGCAGCGACGACGACGACATCGCCGCCGCGCCGTCCCCCACTCCAAGCGCCTCGCCTACGCCCACGGGGGCGACGTCCGACGCCGACATCCTCAACTTCGCGCTCCAGCTCGAATATCTCGAAGCGCAGTTCTACAGCTTCGCGGCGTTCGGCACGGGGCTGCCCGCGAACCAGCTGACCGGCGCGGGGACGCAAGGGGCGGTGACCGGCGGTCGGCAGGTGACGTTCACCGATCCGGTAGTCGCGCAATACGCTCGCGAGATCGCCGCGGACGAGATCGCGCACGTCGCCTTCCTCCGCTCCGCGCTCGGCGCTTCCGCCACGGCGCAACCGGCGATCAACATCGCGGGCGACGCTAACGGCGCGTTCACGGCGGCGGCGCGCGCGGCGGGCGTGGTGGGCGCCACGGGAACCTTCGATCCTTACGCCAACGATGAGAACTTCCTTCTCGGCGCGTACATCTTCGAGGACGTGGGCGTGACCGCCTATAAGGGCGCGTCGCCGCTCATCACCAACAAGACTTTCCTCGAGGCGGCGGCGGGCATCCTGGCCGCCGAGGCCTACCATGCCGGGCTGGTGCGCACCGTCCTGTTCGCCAAGGGCGTCAGCAACACCAGCCTCCGCACGATCGCCGGGCAGATCTCGGACGCGCGCGACAGCCTGGACGGGTCGTCCGACCTCGACCAGGGCATCGTCAACCAGAACGGCTCGGCCAATCTCGTCCCCACGGACGCGAACGCCCTCGCGTACAGCCGCTCGCCAGGGCAGGTGCTCAACATCGTGTACCTGAACCGGCTGTCGGTCAGCTCGGGCGGCTTCTTCCCGGCCGGCGTCAACGGCGCCCTGCGCGCGAGCGCGTCGAGCGCCGGCTGACGACGTCCTCCTAGCTCCGGCGCCCCTTGGCCGGGCGGGGCCGCTTCCTCCACCCCTTGGGAAGCGGCCCCTTTTTTATGGCGCGCCCTTCCCGAAAGGCGTATCCGCTGCCTATCCCCGGGGGGACGCTGTTTCCGGCGTCTGAGAGGCGGCCACGAGGCCGCGACCCGCCGAACCTGATCCGGCTCATACCGGCGTAGGGAGGGAGAGGCGGCGATGCCCGTGCTCCCTCCGTCCTAGGAGAGAGAAGCATGGCCGACATCCCCGCCCGCACCGAGATCGGCGTCACCACCGGCCCCATCCGCGGCTCCAGGAAGGTCCATGCCGGCCCGCTGGGCGTCGCGATGCGCGAGATCCATCTCGAGCCCTCGTCCGGCGAGCCGCCGCTTCGCGTCTACGACACGTCCGGCCCCTACACCGACCCCGACGCCCGCATCGACATCATGGCCGGCCTACCGGCGCTCCGCCGCGACTGGGTCGAGGGCAGGGGCGACGTCGAGCGCTACGACGCCCGCGAAGTGCGGCCCGAGGACAACGGCCAGCTAGGCCCCGACCGCTCCGGCGGCGTCCGCCCGTTCCCCAACGTCAACCGCCGCCCCCTGCGCGCCAAGGCGGGCGCGAACGTCACCCAGATGCACTACGCCCGCCGCGGCATCATCACGCCCGAGATGGAGTATGTCGCCGCCCGCGAGAATCTCGGCCGCGAGCACGCCATGGAGGCCGCGCAGGGCGGGAATTCCTGGGGCGCCGCCATCCCGCAGATCGTCACGCCCGAGTTCGTCCGCTCGGAGGTCGCCCGCGGCCGCGCGATCATCCCCAACAACGTCAACCACCCCGAATCCGAGCCGATGGCGATCGGCCGCAACTTCCTGGTCAAGATCAACGCCAACATCGGCAACAGCGCCGTCGCGTCGAACGTCGCGGCGGAAGTCGACAAGCTCGTCTGGTCGATCCGCTGGGGCGCCGACACCGTCATGGACCTGTCGACGGGCCGCAACATCCACGACACGCGCGAGTGGATCATCCGGAACTCGCCCGTGCCGATCGGCACCGTCCCCATCTACCAGGCCTTGGAGAAGGTCGGCGGCGTCGCCGAGGACCTGACCTGGGAGGTGTTCCGCGACACGCTGATCGAGCAGGCCGAGCAGGGCGTCGACTATTTCACCATCCACGCGGGCGTGCGCCTGCCCTACATCCCGCTCACCGCGAAGCGCGTGACCGGCATCGTCTCCAGAGGCGGCTCGATCATGGCGAAATGGTGCCTCGCGCACCACAAGGAGAGCTTCCTCTACGAGCGCTTCGACGAGATCACCGAGATCATGACGGCGTACGACATCGCCTACTCGCTCGGCGACGGCCTCCGCCCCGGCTCGATCGCCGACGCCAACGACGAGGCGCAGTTCGCGGAGCTCTACACGCTGGGCGAGCTCACCAAGCGCGCCTGGGCTCAGGACGTCCAGGTCATGATCGAGGGCCCCGGCCATGTGCCGATGCACCTCATCAAGGAGAACATGGACAAGCAGCTCGAAGCGTGCGGCGAGGCCCCCTTCTACACGCTGGGGCCGCTCACCACCGACATCGCGCCCGGCTACGACCACATCACGTCGGGCATCGGGGCGGCGATGATCGGCTGGTACGGCACGGCGATGCTCTGCTACGTCACGCCCAAGGAGCATCTGGGCCTGCCCGACCGCGACGACGTGAAGGTCGGCGTGGTCACCTACAAGCTGGCCGCCCACGCCGCCGACCTCGCCAAGGGCCACCCCGCCGCGCGCCTGCGCGACGACGCCCTCAGCCGCGCCCGCTTCGAGTTCCGCTGGCGCGACCAGTTCAACCTGTCGCTCGACCCCGACACGGCCGAGGCGTACCACGACCAGACGCTCCCGGCGGAAGGCGCCAAGACCGCGCATTTCTGCTCCATGTGCGGCCCGAAATTCTGCTCCATGAAAATCACCCAGGAGGTCAGGGATTTCGCCGCCAAGCAGAACGCGCCGGCGGACACGTTCCTCGCCGCCGAAGAGGCGGAGCGCGGTATGGGCGAGATGGCGGAGCGGTTCCGGGAGAAGGGCGGGGAGGTGTACCTGCCGGCGGCGGAGTGAGCTGGTTCCGCCGCTCGTCCCGGCCGACGGCTGCGGACCTGCTTCGGCGGCTATGGCGTTGCGCTGGTTGCGGCTCGCTTCACGAAGGGCTGTTCGACTTGGCCGCTTTCGCCCCCGATCCATGGTTTGGCGGCGAGCAACAGGAGCCGAACGCCGCTGTTCGGCTGTCGGGTAATTTCTTGTCGGAAGATTTTTGTGTGATGGAAGGCCGGCATTTCTTCGTGCGGGCCGTGCTGGACATCCCCGTCCACGGCTTCGCCGAGAAGTTCGGCTTCGGTTGCTGGTCCACGCTGTCGCGCGACAACTTCGAGAAGTATCTCGATGGCTTCGACGATGGCGGCTACGCCGACCTGGGCCCCTGGAGCGGGTGGTTATGCAACCGGTTAGCTGATTACGTGGCTGATCAGCCTGAAGCCGTTTGGGTGCACCCCCAACTCGATCGACAACGACCCACTTTGCGTATCATGAACCGCGAACATCGGCTCGCGATTGATCAAGATGAAGGCATCAGCCCTGAACGCTTGCTCGCAATCTTGGCCGCATACGGCCACGCTCCCGACGCGTAGCCGCGCTCGCTCACCCCACCTCCCGCTTCATCTCGTCGCGCAGGATCACATTGAGCCGGGTCTGATAGCCCATACCCTTGCTCTTGAGCCAATGGAGCACGTCGGCGTCGAGCCTGACCGTGATCGACCGCTTCACGGACCGGTAGAGGCGCGGTCGCGGAAGCGGGTGGCGTCGGCCCAGAACCGCTCGTCCAGCCGCAGGATGTCCGACGTGTCGATCTCCTCGTCGGGACGCGTCGCCAGCTACTCTAGCTCCGCCCTTTGCGCGTCGCAAGGCGAGAGTAGATCTGACTACCTAGCGCAAAGCCGGCAAGACGTGTGCCGTTCATCAGTAATGATGCCGACACTGCGCCACCTCCAACGACTGCGCCTCTCCTTTGCCGGTCATCCGATATACCAACCGGTGCTCGCCGGTGATTCGACGCGACCACCAACCCGACAAGTTGCCGCCCAGCGGTTCCGGTTTGCCCGTGCCGCGGAACGGGTCGCGCATGCACTCTTTCAGTAACGCGTTGACGCGCCCCAGCCCATGCTGATCGTCACCTTGCCATTCGAGGTATTCGGCCCAGGAACGCGACGAGAAGACGAGCCTCACGGCTCGATCAGCTCGCGCTCCACGCCCTTGCCACCGTCCAACTCCGCAATGCTATCCAGAAGATGGCTAGCGTTCGCCGGCGACGCCATCAGATGCAGCGTCTCCTCCATGCCGGCCCATTCGCTCGCGGAGATCAGCACGACGTTCTCGCCGCGCTGGCGCGTGATCATCACGGGCGCGCGATCAGCGGCGGCCTTGTCCATCACCGCCTTCAGGTTCTGGCGCGCTTCGGAGTAGGTGACCGTGTGCATGGGCCCAAGTTGGACAGCGATCTGTCCAACGTCAATCGGCCCACTTTCCACGAACCGGCCGTTTCGTGAAAAGCGACCCCGCCGCTTTTCACTTCCGTATGAACCGCCCCATGCCCCGCCTCGCCCTCGTCTCTCTCCTCGTGCCCGATTACGACGAAGCGCTCGCCTACTATGCCGGCCGTCTCGGCTTCGAACTGGTCGAGGACGTGGCCCAGCCCGAACAGGGCAAGCGCTGGGTCGTGATCCGCCCGCCCGGCGCGCCCGGCGACGGGGCCGCCATCCTCCTCGCCCGCGCCGCCACGCCCGAGCAGGCGGCGAGGATCGGCGACCAGGCGGGCGGGCGCGTGTTCTTGTTCCTCCACACCGACGACTTCGCGCGCGACTATGCGCGCTTCACCGCGGCGGGCGTCGACTGGGTGCGACCGCCCGCCGTCCCCGCCTACGGCGCCGTCGCCGTGTTCCGCGACCCGTTCGGCAACTTATGGGATCTGGTGCAGCCCGCTTCGTGACGATCGGATCGCGCGCTCTTCGAGTCGACGCCGGGTCGCCCGCACGCCCGCCCGAAGCCGACGCGCCCCCGTCAACGACTCGCCGTGTCGACCGTGCGGTGATCTCCGCCCGCCCGCGGCGACAATCCGCGCGCGACGAGCCAGGCGAGGAAATTGGAGAAGATGATGAGGAAGATGATGAAAGCCAGCGAGCCTGCGCCCGCGTCGTCGTAGTTGCGATAGGGAGATCGGAACGACTGCACCACTCGCACGATCAGGATGGCCGTGACGAGATTGTGGGTGGCGAAGATCAACCAGCGTAAGCGGAACGCGATAGCGGCGGCGAATGCGATCAACCCGAGGACGATCAGCCATCCGGCGGGCGCCGGAGTGTATAGGAACGCGGCGACGAGCAGGAAGTAGTCGATGGTCAGCAGAGCGACGAAGGCGAAGATGGCGAGAAGCTTGCCCCTCGTCACCGTCCGAGAGCCGCCCTGAACACCTCGTTGGCGTTAACTGCCCATGCTTCCGTGACCATCGGTCCCCAAATCAACTCGATGGCCTCCGACTGCTTGAGCGCGTTGCCTTCGCCGTACGTCACCAGCTCGATCCGCCCGTCCCGCCGCAACTCGGCGAAGCGTAGCACGAAACCCTCGTTCAGCGCATGCTCGCCGCGGATCGTATAGTTCACCACCGCCGCGGACCGACGAGGATCGCTCGACGGGATCACATAGGAACGGACGAAATTGTCGCCTCCGTCGGGTAGATACGGCAGGCCCCCTACGTCGTTGCGCGTTCCCGTCGGCGAGGAGGGCTGGTCGCGGCCCGGCGTCGGGTTCGCGACGAGCGCACGCCCGACCGCCGCCAGGCCGGCGGGACCGCTCAGCTCGCGCGGCGCAAGAACCGGGACGAGGTAGTCGTGCGTCATCAGCCCCGGCGAGAAGCCCCGCGCGCCGACGTTGTTGGGCAGGTTGAGCGTCGGCAGGTCCGACCGGAGATCGCGTTCGGGGATGACGAACACCCGCCCGTTCCGCACCTCGGCGCGCGCGAGCTCGATCCGCGGCTCGGGCGCGCCGCTCGCGGTCCGCAGCCGCTCGGCGCTGGACAGCGAGGACCATTGGGCCAGGCCCTCCGCGATCGGCCGCTCCGCCGAGGTGATCGCCTCCAGCGCGCGCTCGGGCGTCGAGGATCGGGGCGGCGCGGTCGCCGCTGACGCCCTTGTGATCGGGGATGCCGCACCGATGATCGACATGTACTCGCCTCCGACGTCCGGGCGACCATCGTGCCAAGCCGAGCCAAGGCTCGCCATCGGCATATCGTCTAGGCGCCGCCGCTCATGACGGGCCGGGCATGGGCGATCGACGCGATCCGCGCGCCTCGCGCGTTTTTCCGCTGTCCTACACGTTCGCTCTATGTTCCTATCGCGGCATGACCGATTCGCCCCATCCTCCGAACGCCGCGCCCGTCCCGGTCCGCGCCCAGTGGACGCCCGCCAAGCAGCGCATCTTCATCACGGCATTGCTCGAGACCGGCAGCGTCGCGCGCGCCGCCCGGGCGGCGGGGATGTCGCGGTCGAGCGCGCATCGCCTGCGCGTCCGCCTCGCCGGCACGCCGTTCGACCGGCAGTGGGACCACGCGCTGCAGCACCACGCGCGCCGCATGGCCGATCCGTTCGCGTCGCAGGCGCAGCCCGGCGGCTCGACCGCCGTGTCGCAGGCGCGGCCGTGACGCGGACCCGCCGCGCCGACGGCGCACGGGCGTCGCGGCCCCGCGACGCGTCCGTCGCGTCGGCGTCGCGCCGGCGCCACCCA
>DASVSW010000274.1:0-2217 GCA_036387895.1 Sphingomonas sp. | reverse complement strand
CGCGTCCACGCGGGCAAGCACGGGCTCGACCTTTCCCGGGTGGTCGCGGTCGGGCATTCGGCGGGCGGGCACCTCGCGCTCTGGCTCGCCGCCCGCGCCCGCCTCCCCGCCTCCAGCGCGCTCCGAACCCGCGACCCGCTCCCGGTCGCCGAGGTGATCAGCCTGGGCGGCCTTCCCGACCTCGAGGCGACCGCCGCGACCCCCGAGAATGGCTGCGGCACCGATGTCGTGGCCAGGCTCATCGGCGAACGTCCCGACCCCTATGCCGACACGTCCGTTCCCCGCCTCCTGCCACTTGGCATCACGCAGCACCTCGTGGGCGGCCGCGAGGACAGGATCATCCCCTACCGGTTCGCGACCGACTATGCCGCGCGAGCGACGGCGGCGGGCGACCGCGTCACGCTGCATACGGTACCCCGCACCGGCCATGTCGAACTCGTCACCCCCGATACCCCCGCCTGGGGGCGGACCCGGTCGCTCATCCTGGAGACGTTGGCCCGATGACCCCCGACTATGCCCGCGCGCTCGACGCCGCCGACCCGCTCGCCCGCTTCCGCGACCGCTTCGACCTTCCCGAGGGCGTGATCTACCTCGACGGCAACTCGCTCGGTCCTCTCCTCCACGCTTCGCGCGACGCGGTCGCGGACTGCACGTCCCGCCAGTGGGGCGACCGCCTGATCCGCAGCTGGAACGAAGGCTGGATCGACGCTCCCACCCGCCTCGGAGCCAAGCTCGCGCCCCTGATCGGGGCGCGCCCGGAGGAAGTGATCGTCGGCGACACCACCAGCGCCAACCTGTTCAAGGCCCTCGTCGCGGCACTCCGGCTCGATCCGACCCGCCGCACGGTGGTCAGCGAACTGGGCAACTTCCCGACCGATCTCCACATCGCCGAGGGCGCCGTCGCCTGCGTTCCCGGCGCGCGACTTCGCGCCGTTCCCCGCGCCGACCTGGCCGACGCGCTCGGCCCCGACACCGCCGTCCTCCTCCTGACCCATGTCCACTACAAGACCGCCGAACGCTTCGATCTGGCCGCCTGGACCGCCCGCGCCCACGGCGCGGGCGCGCTGATCCTCTGGGACCTCAGCCACAGCGTCGGTGCCGTCCCGATCGACCTGACGGCCGCGAACGCCGACCTCGCCGTCGGCTGCACCTACAAATACCTCAACGGTGGCCCCGGCGCGCCCGCGTTTCTCCACGTCGCCGACCGCTGGCAGCACCGCCTCGAATCACCGCTGTCGGGCTGGATGGGCCACGCGGAACCATTCAGCTTCCAGGACGCCTACCGCCCCGCCCCCGGCATGAAGCGCTGGCTCGTCGGCACCCCACCCATGCTCGCGATGGCGTCGCTGGAGGCCGCGCTCGACCTCTGGGCCGAAATCGACCAGCGCGAGATCGCCGCCAAGGGCGCCCGGCTGTTCGACATCCTCGCCGGCGCGGGCGACGCGCTCGGGCTCGACTGCGTCACCCCCCGACACCCGACCGCCAGGGGCAGCCATATCAGCTTCCGCCACCGGCACGCCTACGCGCTCGCCCAGGCACTGATCGAGCGCGGCGTCATCGGCGACTTCCGCGCACCCGACATCCTCCGGCTGGGACTGACCCCGCTCTACTTGTCTTATAGCGACGTTGACCGCGCCGCCGACCTCCTGCGCATGGTGCTCGAGGAGGAGCCCTGGCGCGATGAGCGCTTCGGGACCCGGCTCGCGGTCACTTGATGGCTTGACTGTGTCGCGAATGTGGCGACAATGAGGCATATCGATGGAGTATGCCATGCGCCGTTCCCGACCGCTTCTGCTCGCCCTCACCCTCGTCGCCTGTGGAAGGCCGCAGGAAAGCGAGGAGCGATCCGAAGCGATCACGACCGACATGGCGGCGACGGAGAGCACCCCCGAATCCGCCGCGACGCGCGTTCCCGGCATCGGCGTCACCGCCGCGCCGGGCGTCGCCTTCGCCTATGGCTACCGCTTCCGCCTTCCGCCCACCGCGGTCGCGCGGACGCAGGAGGCGCACGCCCAGGCCTGCGAGCGCCTCGGCATCGGGCGTTGCCGCATCACCGGAATGCGCTACCGCCTTGTCGGCGAGAACGACATCGAAGCGATGCTCGCCTTCAAGCTCGATCCGTCGATCGCCCGCGTCTTCGGCCGGAACGGCATCGCCGCGGTCGAGGCCGCCAAGGGCAGCCTGGTCGAGGCGGAGATCACCGGCACCGACGCAGGG
>DASVSW010000273.1:0-5575 GCA_036387895.1 Sphingomonas sp. | reverse complement strand
AGGCCCGACGTATCCTTGTCGATGCGATGCACGATCCCGGGACGCGCCACTCCGCCGATGCCCGACAGGCTGCCGCCGCAATGGTGCAGCAGCGCGTTGACCAACGTCCCGTCCAGATTGCCGGCCGCGGGATGCACTACCAACCCGGCGGGCTTGTCGACGACGATCAGGTGGTCGTCCTCGAACGCGACCACGAGCGGAATGTCCTGCGCTTCGTTGTGCGCGGGCGTCGGCTCCGGCACCGCTACCGCGAACAGCTCGCCGCCTTGCACCTTCTTCGCGGGATCGCGGGCGAGGCCGCCATCGCGCGATACCGCTCCGCCGGCGATCAGGACCTTGAGCCGTTCGCGCGACAGGGTGGGGATCGCGTCCGCCAGCGCCCGGTCGAGCCGCCAGCCGTCCGAGCCCGCGCCGATGCGCGCTTCGATGATGGAGACCCCCCGGTCCATAGGCGGCCGATATGGTGATGAAGCCGCGATTTGCAACGGAACTCCTCGATGCGATCGTGGCCGACGCTGCCGCTTCGCCGCACCGGGAGATATGCGGCCTGCTGCTGGGGCAGGACAATACGGTCCTAAGTCACCTGCCGGCCCGGAACGTCGCCGCCGACCCGACGGTCGCCTTCGAGATCGACCCCGCCACGCTGATCACGGCTTATCGCCGCCAGCGGGCCGGGGGCGTGCGCATCCTGGGCTGCTACCACTCGCACCCGAGCGGATCGCCCGAGCCGTCGTCGCGCGACGCGGCGTCCGCCGAGCCGAACGGCTGGCTGTGGCTGATCGTGACGCCGACCGACGCGCGGCTGTGGCGCGCGGTCCCTGACGGATGCGTCCACGGCCGGTTCGATCCCGTGGCGTTCGCTTGCGCGAGCCTCGGCGATCCGCCTAGGGACGACGGTTTGGAAGAGGATGCCGATGACCGTCAGCCCGGTTGAACTCGCTAGCCTGCTCTGCTCAAGGCTGTGCCACGACCTGCTGTCGCCCGTCGGCGCGCTCAATAACGGGCTCGAGCTGCTCGCCGACGAGACCGATCCCGCCATGCGCGAGCGCTGCATGGAGCTGCTGTCGGACAGCGCGCGCGTGTCGGCCAACAAGCTGAAATTCTACCGCCTCGCCTTCGGGTCGGGCGGGGGATACGGCGACGCGATCGACGCGCGCGAGACTGAGTCGGCCGTGCGCGGGCTCGTTTCCGACAACAAACGGATCGAGCTCGGCTGGCTCGTCGCCGAGCCGACGCTGCCCAAGCCGGCGACCAAGGTGCTGCTCAACCTCGTGCTGCTCGCGGTCGACGCGCTGGTCCGGGGCGGATCGCTCGACGTCGGCGCGGAGGCCGGCGAGCGCGGCGCGGAGATCGTGGTGAAGCTGGAGGCGCCGCGGATCATGCTGGACCCGGAGCTGCGCCGCACCATCACCGACGGCGAAGGCGAGGGGGGCGTCACCGCGCGCTCGGCGCCGGCCTACATCACCCATGAGCTGGTCGCGGCGTCGGGCGGGACGATCCAGGTGTCGGAGCCGGCCGAGGGCGTGATGATCCTGGGCGCGACGCTCCGCGCGGGGTAAACCCCGGCTTAACCCGCCCCGTCCATGGTGCGCCCCAGAGGGAGCATATGGACGACCTGCTGCTGGAATTCATCGCGGAGACGCGCGAGACGCTGGAGACCTTGTCCGGCGAGATCGTCGCGTGGGAGGCGAGCCCGTCCGATCGCGCGCGGTTGGACGCGATCTTCCGTTTCGTCCACACCGTGAAGGGGAGCTGCGGCTTCCTAGACCTGCCGCGCCTCGCGCGACTGTCTCACGCCGCCGAGGACGTGCTGGCGGCCGTACGCGACGGCAAGCGCGCGCCCGACACGCAGCTGGTCAACGCCGTGCTCGCCATCGTCGACCGTATCGGTGAATTGGTGGAGGCGATCGACGCCGGCCACGCGCTCGACGACTCGTCGGAGGACCTGCTGGTCGCGGCGCTCGCCGAGGACGCGAAGCCCGCGGGCCAGGCGAGCAGTCCGGCGAACCTGCGCGCGCCGACGCGCAGCGTCCGCCTGAACGTCGACCTGCTCGACCGGATGATGAGTGGCATGTCCGACATGGTGCTCGCCAGGAACGAGCTCGCCCGGCGCTTGCGCGACGGCGACGCCGATCCCCGCGCGGAAGCGGCGCTCGAACGCCTGTCGGCGACCGTCGCCGAGATGCGCGACACGGTCACGCGCACCCGCATGCAGAGGATCGAGGCGCTGTTTTCCGCGCTTCCCCGCATGGTCCGCGACACCGCGTCCTCGCTCGGCAAGGCGGTGACGCTCCAGATCGAAGGGTCGGACGTCGAACTCGATCGCGAGATGATCGAGATGATGCGCGATCCGCTCGTCCACATCGTCCGAAACGCGATCGATCACGGCGTCGAGACGCCGGCGGTCCGCCGTGCGGGCGGCAAGCGCGAGACCGGGCGCTTGATCGTCTGCGCTCGCCAGTCCGGTAACCGGATCATCGTCGAGGTCTCCGACGACGGCGCCGGCATCGACACGCAGCGCCTCGTCGCCAAGGCCGCCGCGAACGGTGCGCACGACGCGGCCGCGCTGACGGCGATGAGCGAACAGTCCAAGGTCGACCTGATCTTCGCGCCCGGCCTGTCCAGCCGCGAAACCGTGTCCGACATCTCCGGCCGCGGCGTCGGCATGGACGTGGTCCGCGCGAACGTCGAGCAGATCGGCGGGCGCGTGTCGCTCGTCAACCGACCGGGCAAGGGCCTGTCGGTCGTCATGGAGGTGCCGCTCACCCTCTCCATCCTGTCGACGATCGTGGTCGGCGCTGGGAACGAGCGGTTCGCGCTGCCCCGCCAGTCCGTCGAGGAGATCGTGACCATGCGCGGCGACGCGGTGCGCGTCGACCTGATCGGCGATTCGCCGGTCGTGACCGTGCGCGGCGTCCGCCTGCCGCTCGTCGACCTCGCCAGCCTGATGCAATTGCGGCCTTCGTTGCTGTTCGACCTCGAGACGGTGATCATCGTCTCCACGCGCGACGGCTCGTTCGCGATGGCCGTCGACAGCGTGATCGACACCGAGGAATTGGTGGTGAAGCCGGTCTCGCCCGCGATCATGGCGACGGGGCTGTACGCCGGACAGACGCTGCCCGATTCGGGCAAGCCGATGCTGCTGCTCGACGCCGCAGGGGTCGCCGCGGTCGCGGGGCTGCGTCTCGGCGTCGCTGACACGAGCATCGAGGACACGGTCGACGAAGCGGAAGAGGCGGGAACGTCGGCGCTGCTGTTCCTCGACCTGGACGGCCGTCGGCGCGCGCTGCCGCTGGGCTGCGTCGACCGCATCGAGAACGCGTCGGCCGACGCCGTCCGCCATAGCGCCGGGCGGCTGCGCTTGAGCGTCGGCGACCGCATCCTGCCGCTCCGCGCGATCGCCGACCCGGAGGAGGGGAGCGCCGTGACGGTGCTCCGCCTGACCGACGGCGAGGCGGAGGTCTGCTACGCCATCGCCGAGCCGATCGACATCGTGACCCTGCCGACGCACCTCGCGCCCGCGCATCGGCACGGCTTCGCCGGCGTCGCGATGATCGGCGGCGAGCAGGTCGAGGTGCTCGATCCGCTGCACCTGTTCGAGGACGAAGGCGCCGCTCCGGCGGTCGCCCCGATCTGCCTGCTGCAACCGGACGCGAGCGGTTGGATGGAGACCTTCCTGCGGGGCACGCTGGAGGCGGCGGGCTATCGCTGCGTCACCAGTCTTCGTCCAGGGGAGAAAGCCGCCGTGGCGCTGGCGCTCGACGCCGATCCGCCCGCCGCCATCCCTGGCCTGCGCCTTTCGCGCCGGCGCGACGAGGGAGCGGCGCTCTACTGCTACGACCGCGAGCGCCTCCTGTCGGAGGTCGCGGCGCTGGTGAACGGAAGGAAGGCGGCATGAGCGAGCTGTTTCTGATCGCGCACGTCGCGGGCCGTGGGGTCGCCATCCCCGCAGACCAAGTCGACTCGGCCGTCGACATCGGCGAGGTGGTCCAGGTTCCCCGGACGGAGCCGATCATCCGCGGCCTCGCCGCGCTGAGGAGCCGGGTCGTCACCGTGATCGACACCGGGCTGGCACTGGGGCTCGCGCCTTTGGCGCGCACATCGCGCGCCGTGATCACCCGTGTCGAGGGGCACTACTACGCCGTCCTCGTCGACAGCCTGGAGGACGTGGCCGTGTTCGAACGACGGCCGCTATCGTTCGGCGTGGCGTTGGGGCCGGGTTGGCGCCAGGCCGCGGTGGGCCTGATCGTCCGCGACGGCGAGCCGCTCATCGTCATCGATCCGGCGGCGCTCATCCCGTCCGCCGTGGGATCGTCCGCGCTGGCCCAGGCGGCATGACGTTCAGAAAGACGGGCGCGGCTTAACGTCGCGATCACGAATGCCGGGCTAGGACCGGCCCCATGCAGTGGAAGGCTTATCCATGAAGACCTGTCTCGTCGTCGACGACTCCAAGGTGATCCGCAAAGTCGCGCGCCACATCCTCGAAGCGCTGGACTTCACGGTGTCCGAAGCGGCCGACGGTCGCGAGGCGCTCGACCGCTGCGCCGAGGCGTCGCCGGACGTGATCCTGCTCGACTGGAACATGCCCGTCATGAGCGGGATGGACTTCCTCCGGGCGCTTCGTGCGACGGAAGGCGGCGGCAAGCCCAAGGTGGTGTTCTGCACCACGGAGAACGGCATGGCGTACATCCGCGCGGCGCTCGAAGCGGGCGCCGACGAATACGTCATGAAGCCCTTCGACCGCGACACGCTGGAATCCAAGCTCCAGATCGTCGGCGTCGCCTGAGCGCCGCGTGGAAGCCGTGCGCGCTGTCAGCGCCGCCTCCCGAGACGGGTCGACCGGCCGCGTCCTGATCGTCGACGATTCGGCGGTGGCCCGCGCGGTCCTGTCACGCGTCGTCGCCGGATCCGCGCTGCTGGAAGTGGTGGGCGCGGTGCCGACCGCCGCCGCGGCGCTGGCCTTCCTGGCGGATCGCCAGGTCGATCTCGTCATCCTCGACATCCAGATGCCAGGCGTCGACGGCCTGACCGCGTTGCCGGACCTTCTCGCGGCGGGACGCGGCGCCAAGGTGCTGATCGTGTCGTCCTCGGCCGCGGACGGCGCGGCCGCCACGATCCAGGCGCTCGCCCTCGGCGCGGCGGACACGCTAGTCAAGCCGGCCCCCGGCGGGCGGGCGCAACGCTTCGAGGCGGGGCTGATCGAGAAGCTGGAGCGCATGCTCTCGCCGGAGGTCGTCCGGCCCCGGCCCGTCGCGACGATCAGCCGCGAGCTGCCGATCGCGCTCGCATGCCCCGCCGACGCCTACGACATCGTTGCGATCGGCGCCTCGACGGGCGGCATCCACGCCCTGTCGCAGATGCTCCGCGCCATCCCCGCGGGCGTGCGGCTTCCCATCCTCGTGACCCAGCATCTGCCGGCGTCCTTCATGCCCTATTTCGCGACCCAGCTTGCGGTGCTGGCGGGCCGACCTTGCGAGGTCGCCACCGACCGTCTGCGCATCCGCCCGGGCCGCATCGTCGTCGCGCCGGGCGACGCGCACATGCGCGTGGTCTCGCTTGGCGACGGGACGGCCGC
>DASVSW010000272.1:0-4803 GCA_036387895.1 Sphingomonas sp. | reverse complement strand
TACAGACAGGCTTGCTCGCTTACCGTGCAGAACGACGCCTTGAACGTCGCCCACACGCAAGCCGCCGCCCACATGTCCCTTCATCTTCATCTACGATGTCAAAGAGCGAGAAAGACAGAGACGCCGATCCACCCTTCATGCGAAGGGAACCAGCATCCCGCTTTCCAGAACCGCCTCAGTGGGGGCCGAACCGGCCCGCGTCGCTGCGGTGAACAGGCATATACGGAGGGTGTTTCCGGCCGTCAACGGGGCAAATCGAAAAAATGCGACAGCGATGTTTCAACGGGGACGAGGTGATCGGCCCGCGGCTTTTTACGCCGTCGCAAGGCCTCGCCGGCTATGACGCCTCATGACCGACATGGCAGCTGAAGACACCGCGCCGAGGAGCGGCCTGGCCGGGGCGGTCAGGCGCGCGGTCATCTGGCGCTCCGGAAGCCAGATCGTCTCGCAGCTGGTGCAATGGGCGGCGACCTTCCTCGTAATCCGCATCCTCTCTCCCAGCGACTACGGCCTGTTCGCGATGACAGGCGTCGTTCTCGTCGGACTGAACATGTTGAATGGCTACGGTCTCGCCAGCGGCCTCGTCCGTCAACCGCATGTCGCGACTCGGGAGATCCGGCAGCTGTTCGGGATGCTGATCGTGCTCAACGGCGCGCTGGCGGCGGCGCAGGTCGCGTTGGCGCCGCTCGCCGCGGCTTACTACCGCGAGCCGCGGGTCGCCGACCTGCTCCGGGTGCAAGCGCTGCTCTACTTCTGCACTCCTTTTATCGCGCTGCCCCAGGCGCTGCTCTCGCGCGCCATGGACTTCCGTCACCAGGCCAAGGCCAACATCACGGCGTCGCTCGCGGCGGCGGGGACCGCGCTCGCCGGCGCGCTTGCCGGCTGGGGCGTGTGGACGCTGGTGCTAGCGCCGATCGCGCTGTTCGCCACGCGAGCGTTCGTGCTGACGCTCGCGTCGCGATGGTTGGTCCCGCCCAGCTTCGACTTCCGCGGCGCCGGAGCGCTCGCGCGTTATGGCGGGGTGATGGCTTTGGGCCAGGTATTCTGGTTCGTGCAAAGCCAGACGGACGTGTTCGTCGCCGGGCGCAGCATGGGAGCGCACCTGCTCGGCGTCTATACGACCGCGCTGTTCCTGGCGCAGATCTTCGTCTCCAAGGTCGTGCCCGCGTTGAACGAGATCGCCTTCGCGGCCTACGCCCGACTGCACGCGGACGACGAGGACTCCCTACCGCGCGGGTTCGTCGCCGCCGTCCGGACCGTCATGGCGGTCGCGCTTCCCTTTTATCTCGGGATGTTCGCCGTCGCCGAGCCGTTGGTGGAGGGCGTGCTCGGGGCGAAGTGGACGGAGGCCGCGCCCGTGGTCCGCCTACTGGCGCTCGCGATGCCGTTCGTGACGCTGCACGTCATGCTGACCCCCGCCTGCGACGCGCGGGGACGGCCCGGCGTCAGCGTCTGGACGGGCGCAATCGGCGCGGTGCTGATGGGGAGCGCGTTCCTGATCGGCGCGCGCTGGGGGCCGACCGGGCTCGCGGCGGCCTGGGTCGCCGGCTACCCCGTCTATCTCGCGGTAAGCCTGCACCGGGCGTTGCCCGTCATCGGCGTCGGTGTCGGACCGGTCGCCCGCGCCTTAGCACCCAGCCTGCTCGCGGCGGTCGCGATGGCGGCGCTGGTGACGCTCGTCGACCAGCTCCTGCCCGCCCTGTCGCCGCTCGCCCGCCTCGCGCTGCTGGTGACGGCGGGCGCCGCCGCCCATGCCGGCTGGCTGCTCGTCTTCGCGAGGCCGCTGGTGCGCGACCTCGTGCGGCTGGCGTTCAACCGCTAAGCAGACTGGATGTAGCTCCGCATCGCGTTCGCCTCCTCCTCGATGCGGTCGATGCGGAACTTCACCAGGTCGCCGATCGAGACGAAGCCGATCAGGCGCTCGCCGTCGACGACGGGCAAGTGGCGGATGCGACGACGGCTCATCAGCGACAAGGCGCCCAGCACCGGCTCCTCCGGCCCTACGGTCCGGGCGGGCGCGGTCATCACCTCGCCCACCCCGCGGTCGAGCGCCTCGGCGCCTTTGCTCGCCAGGCAGTAGATCACGTCGCGCTCCGAGAAGACGCCGACGACCCGGTCGCCCTCGACCACCGGGATCGCGCCGATGCGCCGCTCGGCCAGCAACGCCACCGCCTCCGCCACGGTGGCCGACGGCGCGATCGTCACGGTCTCCGTCCCCTTGGCCTTCAGGATCGCCGCGATGGTCATGATCCGATGCTCCCGTTCGTGCCCGACCGCTTGAGAAAACCATGTTTCGCCGCCATTGGCAAAGCATGAGCGATCAGCCGCAGGGTCTCCGCGATCCGGACTACGCCCGCTACGCCTGGGGGCGCTTCCGGCTCATCATGGCGTGGATGACCTGCGCGGGCGCGGCCGCGTCGGCGTTGGTGATCGTCGTCATGGCGTGGATCCAGGGGGCCTTGCGCCTCGTCACGATGTTCGCGGTGCTGGGCGGCGTCGGCGGGTCGGTGATGATGGCGGGCGCGCTGATGGGTCTCATCTTCATGAGCTCGGGCACGGGGCACGACGAGGATGTCGACCGCTTCGATTGAGTGGCGCAAGCCCGCAGCGCTGCTGCTCGCGTTGGCGGCGACGGGCGGCGTGGCGCTGGGCGCGCGGTGCGGGTCGGCGACGCAGGCGCGCTGCTCGATCGCGGCGCTGACGGGGAACGCGCCGAAGCTCGACGTCCCCTATGCGGGCACGCGGCCGGAGGTGGTGCGGCTGATGCTCGACCTGGCGGGCGTCCGCACGGGCGAGCGGGTGGTCGACCTGGGGACGGGCGACGGCCGCATCCTCCTCGCCGCCGCCGAGCGGGGTGCCGGCGGACTGGGCGTCGACATCGACCCGGTGCTGCTCGACGAGGCCAGGGCGGAGGCGACGCGGCGCGGACTCGACCGCCGCGTGCGGTTCGAGGCGCAGGATCTGTTCCGGACGCCGCTCCGCGACGTGGACGTCCTGACCATGTTCCTGCTGCCCGAGGTCAATCTGAAGCTCCGGCCGCGCATCCTGGCCGAGATGCGTCCGGGCGCGCGCGTGGTGAGCCACGCCTTCGACATGGGCGACTGGCCGCCGGACGCGCGCGGCAGGGCCGGCGGCGCACGCGTCTACCTGTGGCGCGTGCCGGCCCGGGTGGAGGGCGAATGGCGGATGTCGGAACCGGGCCGGCCGCCGGCGCGGCTCGTCTTGCGGCAGCGTCATCAGGCGCTGGCCGGCTCGCTGGACGGGGAAGCGATCGGCGACGCCCGCGTGGACGGCGCGCGCGTGACCTTCTCGGTCGGCGGCCGACGGTTCAGCGGGGTGGCGGGAGACCGCGGGATCGTCGCGGAACCGGGCACGGGCGATTGGCGCGCCCGGTTGACCGCAGTTGGGCCGGGCGAGGTCGGGCTCTAGCGCCCGACCTCGCCAGCGGTTGTCACTCCGCGGCAGGCGCTTCGACGGTCGACCGGGTGCGGCGACGCCGCGGCTTGGGCTCCTCGGCGGGGGCGTCCGCGTCGTTCGCCGGCGCGCCGAGCGCGGGCGGCAGGCGATCCGCCTCGATCGCCGCGGGCTGAGACGCGGAAATCTGGGCGGCAGAAGGCTGGGCAGCAGGCTGCTCGGCGTCCTTGCGCGGGCGACCGCGACGCCGGCTCGCCGGGGGCGCATCGTCCTGCGGCGCGGGCAGCGGCAGATCCGGCTCGGCCTCGACGTCCGCACGCGGCTCGCGGCGCGGCGCGTCCGACGACTCGACGCGTTGGCCGTTCACGCGGTCGGGGCCGTTCATGCGATCGGAGCCGTCGCGGCGCGAGCGCTCGCCGTCTTCGCGCGGGCGACGGTCGTCGCCCTGCTGCGGCCGGCGCTCCTCGTAGCGGCGCTGGCCGCCATCGCCTCGCGGCTGCTGTTGCTGATGCTGATGCTGATGCTGCTCGCCGGGGCGGATGGACTCGCCCTCGTCGCCGAACTCGTCGTCGCCCATGTCGCCGTCATCGTCGAACCCGTCGTCACGACCGCGGCCCTGGCGCTGCTGCTCGTCGAAGCGCGGACGCGTCTCGGCGAGCACGCGGTAGTAGTGGTCGGCGAACTGGAGGTAGTATTCGGTCTGAACGCGGTCGCCCTGACGCTGCGCGTCGGCGGCGAGGTTCTTGTACTTCTCGTAGAGCTGGTTGGCGTTGCCCCGCGCGCGGTTGTCGATGCGGTTGCCGCCGCCGCTGGGACCGCCCCCGCCGCCGCCCTGACGCTGCCCGCCGCGACCGCGACGACGCCCGGACTGCTGCCGATTGTTGATCATGCGTGTTCCTGTCCGTGAACCAAAGTCCGCTCCCGTCGAGACGGTGCCAAGCCGGGCGCGCCAGTCGCAGCCCGTCCTATCGGCTCCATCCCATCAAGCGCCGCGTCCTGCCGCGCGCCGATCGGGATGCAGGCCTGCGCCTGAAGTCAACGACTTGTGCCGAAGTTGCGGGTCCCCCGCGCGTCCCATAGCGGGGCCGGACCCGGTCCTACAAGAGGTGATGTGGGGCGATCGCCGCCAAGCGTCAAGGTGTGACGATCAGGCAACGGTCGCGTCCCGCCAGGTCCCGCCGGAGGGCGACTCCGAACCCCTCCGCGCGGAACAGCACCGCCGCGCTCTCGCCCTGGTCGTGCCCGATCTCGACGCACGCGACGCCGCCCGGCGCGATCTGCGGGCGCAGCACGGGGGCTATCACCCGGTAGTCGTCGAGGCCGTCGGGGCCGGCGAACAGCGCCGACGCGGGTTCGTACTCCGCCACCTCCCGAGTAAGCGGCTCGCCG
>DASVSW010000271.1:0-8692 GCA_036387895.1 Sphingomonas sp. | reverse complement strand
CAAGCTGCTCCTCCGCCGCGCGCGCTTCCTCCGCTCCTTCATGCGGATCTTCCGCGCCGAGGACGATCCCGGCTACACGCGGATCGACCGGAGCTATTTCGACGTGTCGCACTTCCTGCGCGACGCCGACCGCTTCCTCGGCATGACACCCCGCCGCTTCTCCAAGCTGTCCACGCCCTTCCTCGACGGCAGCGTTCGCGCCCGCGCCGCCGTGCTCGGCCACGCGACCCAGGCGCTCCACGATATCCAGGACGCGCCCGCCAAGATCGGCTGATCAGCGTCCTAAGCGTTCTTCAGCGGTGGCGTAGGCGGATCGCCGCCCGACATCGCCGTCCTTCACCGCAGTCGCGAAAAAGGCGACGCCGCGCCCCCGCGTGCGATCCAGCCACAGCCCGGACCGGAGGCCGTACGCCTCGCCGGCATGGCCGATGCGTTCGCCCCCGAACGGATCGTCGCGGCATCCCGCGACGGGAGTGGCCAGCCGCTGCGTCGCGAGCCCGTATCGGCAGTAGAAGCCGTCCGCCGTGTCCCCGTTCGCCCCGTCGAACGTCCAGGCCGACCGCTCCAGCTCGGCGATCGACTCCGGCCGGAGGAAGCCGTCGCCGTTCCGCAGCAGCATCTGGCCTATCCTCGCCAAGCCGCGCATCGACACGCGCAATCCTCCCTGCGGCGAGAACAGCGCGCCGTTCTCGCCCAGCCGATACGCCTCCAGGTCGCACGCGCTCTTCGTCACCACCGGACACTCCGGCCGCCGTCCCCGAAGGTCGTCGGTCGCGACCTCCCCGTTCACGCGGTACAGCGTCACCGCGCGCGCCACCGTCGCATCGTCGCAGCTCGCCCAGTTGAAGCATCCCGCGACGCCGAGCGGATCGAGCACCAGCCGCTTCGTCGCCCGGTCGAACCGCTCGCCCGTGACGCGCTCCACCACCGACGCGATCACGGGGAAGTTGACGTTGGCGTAGCGGAAATACGCGCCCGGCGCGTGCGCGGCGTCCCAGGCGCGCGGATCGGCGACGCGGTCCCGCAACCGCTCGCCCAAGGGTACGATGTAATCCGCCCCGTCCGTCAGGCTCGACCGGTGGCCCAGCAGCAGGCGCAGAGTGATCGGTTGATCGGGAAAGGCCGGGTTGCGTAACCGCCACCCGAGCGCGTCCGACACGTCGCGGTCGAGATCGAGCCGCCCCGCCTCCACCAGCCGCATGACGCCCAACGCCACCACCAGTTTCGACACGCTGGCGATCCGCACCGGGTCGTCGGCGGTGACCCGCCGCCCCGTCCGGCGGTCGGCCAGCCCGCGCGCCTCGACCGCCGTGGCGCCGCCCGCGTCGAAGCGCACGCGCACCTCGGCCGGGCGGGCGGCGCAGGCGGCCAGGAGCAGCGCGAGGAGCGCGGGGATCAGCTTGGACATCATGTCACCTTGCCCGGCCGGGCGGGGCGGGGCAACGCGCCCGGCATGCGCCTCCGCACCCCGCTCCGCCGACTGCATCTCTGGCTCGCTTGGGCCGTGGGCGTGCCGATCCTGTTCTGGACGGCGAGCGGGCTGTGGATGGTCGCGCGTCCGATCGACGAGGTGAGGGGGACCGCCCTCCGCGCCGAACCGCCGGCGCTCGCGGTCCCGCCGGCGCTGACCGCACCCGGCGGCCGAGCGATCCGCTCGCTCGCCCTCGAGATGCAGGACGGCCGCCCCGTCTGGGTGGCCGGCCTCGCCGATGGCGGGGCGGGCAGGGCGGACCCGGCGACGGGCCGCTGGCTGCCGCCGGTCACGCAAGGGGAGGCGCGCGATCTCGCCCGCGCCGCGCGCCGCGATCCGCCCGCCATCCGTTCGGCCGTCCGCACCCCCGCCGACCGCCCGCCCCTCGACCTGCGCCGCCCGCGGCCCGCCTGGGGCGTGACCTTCGCCGACGGCGCGCGCGTCTATCTCGACGCCGACTCAGGAAGCGTGCTCGCGCTCCGCACCGACCAGTGGCGCGCGTTCGATTGGATGTGGGGTCTGCACATCATGAACCTGTCCGGCCGCGAGGACACCAGCCACCCCGTGCTGATCGCCGCTGCGGCGCTGGCGCTGCTCGCGACGCTGGCGGGGCTGGCGCTGCTGCCGTTCAGCGGCCGCCGCCGCGGATGACCGATCGCGCGGACCTGGAGGAACGCTGGCTCCGTCTCACGCGCGAAGCGATGCCGGCGCTCGCCGGGCCGCGCGGCTGGCCCGTGCGCTTCGACCATTGCTTCCAGCGCATCCTGCTCGACAACGCGTGCGGCGGGCGCTGGTACGACCATGTGCCGCGACGCCCGGCCTATCGCCACTGCCCCGAACCGCTCCTCGCCCGGGCGGTGGCGCTCGGCGAAGCGGCGGTGGCCGGGGAGGCCGACCTGCCCGAACTCAACCGCCGCTCGCTCGGGTGGCGGGCTCAGCGCCGCCGCGACGCGACCTGAGCCGCCTTGTCGGCGCGGCACTTGTCCAGCGCGGCCGTGGCGGCTCCCATCGGCCCCAGGTCGAAACTGACCTTCTCGCGCTTGCCCACGTCCACGGTCAGCGACTTCGCAGCGGGCAGCGCGCGCCAGAAGCCGTCGCTCGGCTGGATCGTCACGCCGTTGAAGCTCTGGTCGCGCCGACCGACGCGCGACCAGACGGCGGGGAAGGGCCGCTCCGCCCCGTCCAGCACGATCCGTCCCTCGTCGACCTCGTATCGGCCGCTCGCCCGCCCCGGCAGCACCAGCACGAGCTCTCCGCCCGGCGCGCCGACATTGGGCGTGATCCCGAACGTCACCTCGCCCGCGTCGGACGCGAACCGCCGCGACAGCGTGCAGCCGGCCCGCTCGTCCAACGTCCAGCTGCCCGCCGGTTTCAGCGCCGCCGGCGCCGCTCCTTGCGCCAGCGTCATCAACAGCACCGATCCGATCATGCCCTGTCCTCCCGTTCGTTATCGCGCCAGGCCAACAGGGTCCGGGCCGGCCGTGAAGACGGCCGAGGACCCGTCGCTTCGTCATGGCATCCACCAGCGCACCGACAGCGTCGCCCAGCGCACCTCCGGCCCGTTCTCGGCCGCGTTGAACCGCCCCCGTCGCTTGGCGCCGGCGCACACGGCCGTGTCCAGGGCGGCGTCGCCCGCGCTCCGCACGGTTCGGCACTCGACCGCCTTGCCCGCGCGGTCCACCTTGATCAGCGCCACCGAACGCCCGCGCGCACCGCGCCGGATCGCCCCGGCGGGATAGTCGCTGGGGCCGAACCACGTCGCGAGCGTCGGACCGGGAGGAAGCTTCGCCATCGCGGCCGGATCGCCGCCCCAGAAGCGCAGCTGCGCCTCCTGGCACGTCTTGAGCGCCGCCAGCGGCTTGTCGAGCGCGCCGGTCGCGAAGCGCAGCGCCGGCCCGCGGCTGGCCTTGATCGCCACTTCGCGCGCCTCGACCACTGCGTCCCATATCGCCGCCTCCGGCTCCACGGTGACTCCCTGGTACGGCTTGCCCGCGACCGGCACGCGCGTGTAGCGCATCGCGAACGCCGGTCCCTTCGATCGCAGCGCCACCCGTCCCTTGCCGGTCTCGTACCGACCGCGGCCGTTCGCGGGCGCGACGATGACGATCTCGCCACCGGGCGACATGATGTTGGGCCTGACGCCCAGCGTGATCTCGCCGTGCCGCCTACCCGATCAACGCCGCCAGTCCCAGTTCGATCATCGAATCGCCCCCGAGGTTTCCCGCAGGGTAGGAGAGGGCGGCCGTTCCGACCAGACGCTCAGGCCCCCGGCGCGTGCTCCATCGCGGGCGCGGCGGCGGCGAGCAGCGCGGCGGACGCGGTCGGGATCGCGAGCAGCAGCGCCGCGGCGACGGTGAGGAAACGGGTCATGACGTGGCTCCTGTCGGGGCGGAACGCACGATGCGGTCCGCCGTCGCCCGGCCCGCTAGCGCCGCACGCCTCGCCCGTCGGCCGCGCTGAGACGGTGCCGACGGGCGTGCGACGAACCCGGCCGCGACCGCGACCGGGACGCGCGGATCAGTCCTCCTCGGCCGCCTCGGCTTCGGCCTTGGTCTTGAAGCTCACGCCTGCGGGCTCGGCCGGCGGCGCGTAGACGCTGTACAGCTTCAAGGGCTCGTCGCCCTTGTTGACGATGTTGTGGCACGCGCCCTTGGGGATCACGACCATGTGATTCGGCCCGACCTTGGACTTGCTCCCGTCCACCACCGCCTGGCCCTCGCCCGAGACGAAAAA
This sequence comes from Sphingomonas sp., assembly GCA_036387895.1. Classification (GTDB taxonomy): domain Bacteria; phylum Pseudomonadota; class Alphaproteobacteria; order Sphingomonadales; family Sphingomonadaceae; genus Sphingomonas. The sequence continues at coordinate 4,488 of DASVSW010000271.1, read as the reverse complement.
GGTGGTCTGGTCGGCGTCGTGCGTCTCCTCGCCGATGTCCTCGCCGGGCTCCAGGCTCATCAGGACGATCTGGACGTTCTCGTCGAGGTACACCTCCTTCTGGAAATGCTTGTTCTTGGTGGCCAGCTCGACCATGTCCTTGTTGAATACCGCCATCGGGAACGCTCCTGCTTGAACCGGGAACGCCCCCAACCGGACTGGGGCGAGTCGGGTTCCGTCGCCCGCCGTCCCCGATCCGCGCCATCCCTTCGCACCCCGGATCCGCAGCCGATGAACGACGACCCCGACACGGACGCCGGACGCGACGACGCCAGGGCGCTCCGCCGCGCAAGGCGCCGTCGGCGCAGGAGCGTCACCGAGACCTTCTCGCCCTATCCCGACCAGCCGTTCGAAGAGGTCGAGGGCGAGCTCGTCCGCGACTACCCGCTGGTCCTCACGCGCGAACGCGGAGCCGTGGTCACGCCGGTGGTGCGCGGCGGGCGCGGGCTGTCCGAGACGGAGACGGGGCCCGCGTCGCGCGACGAGTTCGGCGGCGCGGTCTATGGCGGGGCGGGCGATCTGCTGCCCCATTCCGAACGGCGCGTCGGCGCCGGCAAGCGGCCCAACAACCCCCCGCGCTTCGACGGGCCGCGGCCCGAGCGCGTGGAGACCCGCCCGTCGCTGTTCGCGGGCATCCTGTTCCAGAATTTCGGCCACGTCCTGCTCGAGGGCACCTCGCGCCTTTGGGCCGTGTCCGAGCTCGCCGAACCGCCGGAACGGCTGGTGTTCCAATGCTTCAGCGAGAACGCGGTGGCGAAGTTCCGGCGTGCGGCCCCTGACGGCTATCTCGCGCTGATCCTGGAGGCGCTGGGCTATGCGCTGGACGACGTCGACCTCGTCGTCGACCGGCCGGTGGGGTACGCCGACCTCGTCGTCCCCGAAAGCGCCTTCGCGATCACCGGCTACGTCCATCCCCGGTTCCGCGGCATCCTGGCGGCCGTGGGCGACGGGATCGCGGCGCGCCATCCCGCACCGCCGCTGGGCGCGAAGCTCTACCTCAGCAGGTCGCGGCTCCCGGACAAGAAGCGCAGCGCGACGAACGAGGAAGAGATGGAGGCGATCGCCGCCGCGCACGGGTTCGAGATCGTCTACCCGGAGGCGCTCTCCTTCGCGCAGCAGGTCGCGATGATGCGCGCGGCCGGCGCGGTCGCGGGCTGCGACGGATCGGCCATGCACCTCACCGTCTTCTCGCCCCCGGGGACGCAGGTGCTGGTGTTCGACACGCGCAACGGCGTGACCCAGAACTCGATCAACGCCGGTTTCGATCTCGACGGCCGCCGCGTCGCGGTCCGGAAAGCGGCGACGGCGCGTTCGGGGCGGCTCCACCGCTGGGAAGCCGATCTGGACGCCGTGCGCGAGGCGTTCGCGTCGTTGCGGTGACCGCGCTCAGCAGCCGGGCGGGAGCGTCGCGCGGACCGGCCGTCCGTCGACGCTGACCCGGCCGACGCGCGGGGTCGCGCAGCCGTCCGGGCTTTCGATCCGGACCGCGTCCTCGCCCATCGCCGATCCGGTCACGGCCACGTCCTCGACCGTCACGCCGGACCCTGCGTCGACGCTCAAGGCCCTGCCCGCAGGCGACGCGATCCGCACGCCGCTGATCGTGCCGGCCATCGCGCCGCCGGACCCGTCGGGCGATCGGAGCACGCTGATCGCGCCATCCAGATGGCCGCGCTGCGGCGCCACGGCGTCCGCGATCGTCAGGTCGCGCAAGGCGAACCCGTCGCAGTCGCCCACGAAGATCGGCGCGCAGTTCCGTAAGCTCCACCGCTCGAACGCGATGTTGCGCGGGCTCGGGCCGCCGTCCGGATTGGCGCGCCGCCATTTCTTGCTCCGGAGGGAACCGATCCTGGCGCTCTCGTGCTGACGCGATCCCGGGGCGACGTTGATCCCGCTCGCGACGACGTTGCGGACCGTCATGTCGCTGGGCGGGACCCAGTCGGACGTGGGCGCGCCCTGTGCCGCCAGCCACTCGCCATAGGTCGGCCAGGCCAGCGGCTTGGCGTAGACGTAGACCACGGCGCCCGTGTCTTGCGCGTCCACCCCGTCGATCAGCCAGCGCGCGCCGCCGCCCGTGTCGACGCACTGGCCCTCGCGCGCCGCCTTCCGGAACCTCAGCCGCTTCAGCGTCACGTCCCAGCACGGCCCGTTGAAGTCGAGCGCTTCGTTGAACCCGTCGAACGAGATGTCGGTCATCGACACGCCCCGCTCGTACAGCGTGTGGATGCCCTGCTGGATGTTCTCGTGCCGGATCGAGGTGTCGACGCGGTTGGTCAGGTTCTCCCCGTGCAAGCCCCGGCCTGCGCGCGCGCCCGTCGACCGGATCATGATGTCGTGGCGGCGGAGGTTCTCGACGCCCGTCATGCCGAACGCGAAGGACCCGCCGCCCACCGGGCCGATCTCGTCGCGGAAGTCGAAGCGCAGTCCTTCGAAGTGAATGTCGCGGAGTGACCCGGTCTTCGGGTTCAGCCCCGTGCCGAACATGATGTAGCGCGCCCGCGCCGGCTTGGGCCCGCGGCGCTTCTTCGGCTCCAGCGTCTCGGGCGGGGGCGGAACGAGCAGCGGCGCTTGCAGGAACTCGGCGTCGCGGCCGTAGACGCTGACCCCGCTCCGCATCCGCACCGCCACGTATACGGGGTTGCCGGGCCTGTTCTGGTAATCCCATGACGGCTCGGTCGCCATCCGGATGACGTAGGTGCCGCGCGCCAGGATCGGGCGACCCCGCTCCGCCGCGGCCGCGACCGCCAGGTTCCACGCCCGCGTGTCCGCCTCCGGATCGCCGCCGGTGGCCCCGAACTCGCGCGGGTCGATCTCGCCCTTCATGATCGCCGGCGCGGTCCCCGCCCGGCACGCCGCGCCCGCCATCGCCAGCGACCCCAGAAGGACGTGCCGGCGGCTGGGCGAGCGGGGAGGGGGCGCGATCATGTCCGCGGCGCTAGCACGGCCGCGGCCGCATGCACGATGAACTTCGCCCGGCTCGCGCCTGCGCCGGCGGCGGGGCGGGCGGGGCCTGCACCCCGCCCGCCTACGTCACAGGTTGGGGTTCATGCCTGTTTGCCCGACGAGCTCCCATCCGAGGTCGACCGAGCCGATGTAGCCGACGTTGGACAGGAAGCCTTCGCCCGTCGAGTGCCACACGGTGGCGGCGCCCGAACCCGTGTTGCGGAACACGAGGTCCGCCCGGCCGTCCGCGTTCACGTCCGTCGCTTGGGCCAGCCGCCATTCGGGCTGGATCGTCGCGTCGTAATAGGCGTTGGCCCGGAACCCTGCGCCGTCGGCCAGCCAGGTCGTCATCACGCCCGAGTTCGCGTTGCGCCACACGAGGTCGCTCCGCCCGTCGCCGTTCAGGTCCGCCATGGCCGCGATCCGCCAGTCGGTCGACACCGAGCCCTCGTAGACGGCGTTGGGTGCAAACCCCTGGCCGCCGCCTCCGCCCTGGCCCGTCCAGATCGTGAACACGCCCGTTGCGTCCTCGCGCCAGAGGAGGTCGTCCTGCCCGTCGCCGTTCCAGTCGAGCACGCCCTGGAGCGACCAGGCCTTCGACACGGACGCGTCGTAGTAGCTGTTGGCCGCGAACCCCGACCCCGTCGAGCTCCACACCGTGAACACGCCCGTGTCCGCGTTGCGCCAGAGCATATCGTCCCGGCCGTCGCCGTTGAAGTCGCCCAGGCCCGACACCTTCCACTCCGTCGACACCGACGCGTCGAGATACGCATCGCGCGCGAAGCCGCCGCCCGGCTGCGCCGTCCACACCGAGAACGCGCCCCCCGCCCGGCGGACGAGGAGGTCGAACGCCCCGTCGCCGTTCCAGTCCAGGCTCCCGCCAACACGCCAGTCCGCACCCGGCGCCGTGTAGCTCGCGTTCTCCTCCAGACCCAAGCGGCCCAAGCCGTTGCCGAGGACGTTCCACGTCGTCACCACGCCCGAGTTCGCGTTGCGCCACACGAGGTCGCCATGGCCGTCGCCGTTCACGTCGTTCAGGTGGTTGTCGCGCCTGACCGCCACGATCCCTGGTCCGCTACGATCGGCGAACGGCCTGAAACGCAGATTGGCCTCGGCCGTCTCCAACGTCATGGCCACGCCGTTCAGCGTCAGCGCGTTGCCGAACCGCGTGAACTGGATCTCGGCGACGGACCGGTCCACCATCAACCGCTCGCCGCGCTCGAAATCCGCCAGCACGTCGCCGGCGAGATCCGACAAGAGGGCGCTGAACAGGTCCCAGCCCGCCCCGCCGACCAGGCGATCGCCGCCCGAGCCGCCGACCAGCGTGTCGTTGCCCGTCCCGCCTTCAAGCAGATCCGCACCCGCTCCGCCGAGCAGCAGATCCGCGCCGCCGCCTCCGAGCAGCGTGTCGTCGCCGGAAAGCCCCGACAGCCGGTCGTTGGCGTCCGCGCCCACCAGCTCCGATCCGCTCTCCTCGTCCTCTTCGCCGTCGGAATCGACGAGTTCCAG
>DASVSW010000270.1:0-3059 GCA_036387895.1 Sphingomonas sp. | reverse complement strand
GCGCCACCTGCAGCAAGGGCGAGAAGCCGCCGTCCGCCGCCGCGTCCAGCCCCCATTCCGCCGCCCGCGCCGCCACCGCCCCGTCGATCGGCCGCATCAGCCGGTCGGTCACGCGGTACCCGCCCTCGTTCCAACGGGCCGCCCACTCGCCCGCCTCGTACCGCCACCCGACGAAGGGCGGCGGCACGCCGCGCTCGCGGTTGAGCGGCAGCCCCGTGTGGCTCGTCACGAACGGCAGCCCAAGCTTGCGCGCGGCCAGCGCTCCCGCCGGCTCCGCCGCCTCCGCGATTACCGCGTCCGCCCCGATCGATCGAAGCGCGTCCGGCAGCTCGTCCAGCAGCGCCGCCGTGATCGCGGCCGTCGCCCGGATCATCGCCGGCAGCCCCAGCGGCCCCGTCGACCGCGCCAGTCGCGCGACGTAGCGGTCGAGCGCCCCCGGCCCGAAGCGCGCGGCGCCCACCGCGTGAAACCCCGCCGATCCGCCCGCGACGAGCGCGCGCGCGTCCTCCATATGGACGAAGGTGACCCGGTGCCCGCGCGCGACCAGCGCGTCCGTCAGCACCAGCAGCGGCCGGAAATGCCCGGCCACCGGCGGGGCGACCACCGCGATATGCTTGCCGCCGCCCGCGCTCGTCACCGGCCCGGTCACCGGGTCGTCGGCTGCCCCGCCGCTCCGCCCCGATCGGTCCGGTACCGGTCGAACCACGCCAGGATCGCCGCCGCCTTGGCCGCCGACTGGGACGGCCGCGACGTCAGGTTCCCGTGGCCGACGCCGGGCACCTTCACCAGCGCGGTGGGCACGCCCCGGATCTGCAGCGCCGCGTAATACTGCTCCGACTCGCTCACCGGGGTGCGATAGTCGTCACCGCCCACTACCACCAGCGTCGGCGTCTTGACGTTGCCCACCAGCGACAGCGGCGACCGCGCCCAGTACGCCATTGGATCCTCCCACGGCTCCTTCCGGAACCAGTAGCGCGAGGTGAAGCCGGTGTTGTCCATCGTCAGCGCCTCGCTGACCCAGTTGATCACCGGTTTCTGCGTCGCGGCCGCCTTGAACCGGTCGGTCTTGCCGACGATCCAGCTCGTCAGCACGCCGCCGCCCGATCCGCCCGTCACGAACAGGTTGTCCGGGTCTGCGATCCCGGCCGCCACCGCCGCGTCCACCGCCGCGATCAGGTCGTCATAGTCTTCCGACGGGTAGTTCTTGTCGATCAGGTTGGCGAACTCCGCGCCATAGGAGGTGCTGCCGCGCGGGTTGGTGTAGAGAACCGCATAGCCGCCCGCCGCGTAGAGCTGGTTGTCGGTCGAGAAGGTCGGGCCGTAGGCGGTGTGCGGCCCGCCATGGATCTCCAGGATCAACGGCACCCGCCGCCCGGCCGCGTAGCCCGGCGGCAGGATCAGCCAGCTGTCGATCTTGCGCCCGTCCTTCGCGGTCACGTCGAGCGGCCGGAGCTCGCCCATCGTCTTCGCGCCGAGCGCCACGTCGTTCAGCCGCGTCAGCCGACGTCCGTCGACGAACAGGTCTGCCGGCCGCGTCGCCCCGCCGCCCGTATACGCCACGCGGCCGCCGTCCGAGACGCTGAACGTGCCCCCGGTATAGGGCCGGTCGAGTCCGCCCCCCGCTACGCCGTCCGCCACGGTGGTCACCCGCCCGTCGAGCGAAACCCGCGCCACCCGCTTCTTCGCGTGATCGTCGTACGACGCGAACAGGCTCCGGCCGTCCTTGGCCCAGCGGACCGCGTCGACGCTCCGGTCGAGCCCGGCCGTCAACGACCGCGCGCTCGTCCCGTCGCGGTTCATGACGTAGAGCTGGTTCGCCTGATGGCTCAGCCGCTTGTCGTCATAGCCCAGATACGCGATCCGGCTCCCGTCCGGCGACAAAGCGGGCTGCTCGTCCGGCCCGTAGCGCTTGGTCAGCTGGCGCAGCGTGCCGGTATCCACCTCGACCGAGAACACGTCGCTGTCGACCGGCTCGCGCTGCCAATCGGGGCGCCGGACCGCGCTGAACACCACCTCGCGCCCGTCGCGCGACCAGGACAGCGGCCCTGCGTCGTTGAACTTCCCGAACGTCACCTGGCGCGGCGCGCCTCCGTCGGCGGCGACCACGAACAGATGATCGAAGCCGGGCTTCAGGTACCCTTCGGCGTCCGACCGGTAGGACACGCGGTCGATCACCTCCAGCGGGGCCGCCCATTTCGCCCCCTCGGGCTTGGTCATCGCGGGGCCCAGCTTCATCGGTTCGGCGGGCACGCGCATCAGATAGGCGATGCGCCGGCCGTCGGGCGACCAGGCGATCTCGCTCGGCCCGTCGGGCAGCCCGGTGATCCGCGCCGTCTCACCCGACGCCATCCAGCGCACGTGCAGCTGCGGCTTCTCCCCGTCCGGGGCCGAGACATAGGCCAGCCGCTTCCCGTCCGCCGACCAGCGCGGCGACGAATGCGACCCCGGCCCCGCCGCCAACGGCCGCTGCTCGCCCGTGGCCACGTCGACCAGCCAAATCGACGACCGCATCCGATCGGCCATGACGTCGCCCGACCGGCGGACGTAAGCCACCTGCCGTCCATCGGGGCTGATCTGCGGATCGCTCGCCTGCTCCAAATCGAACAGGTCCGCGCCCGTGAACACGCGGCTTGGCGCGTCCTGCCCGAACGCGGTGGCGGAAACCCCGGCGAGCGCCAGGGCGAGCGATAGACGAAGCATGGTGATCCTCCCTTTTCGACGAGCGTGGCGCGGAAAGAGGGTGCGGACAAGCCCGTGCGACCCGCATCGCGAACCTTAACGATCTCTTCTCATGCGTCAGCTAAGGTCAGGAACTAGGATGGCGAAACCGCTCATCATATTGGCCGGACTCGCCGGGGTGGCGTTGGTCCTTCCGCAGCTGATCATCATCGGACTATTTGCCGGCTTGTTGCCCGGAGTCGTGCTGGCGATCGCGCCGACGGCGTTGCTCTACACGCTCATATTCGCGGTGGTTCGGGAGGTCGTGCCCGCTAGCCGGCCAGCGGGAGGAAATGCCGTAGCTGCGTTGGTCGCCCTCGCCCTGGGCGTCTTATCGGCCG
>DASVSW010000269.1:0-4255 GCA_036387895.1 Sphingomonas sp. | reverse complement strand
GACGCGATCTGCTTTTCGGCGAGGACGCGTCCGGTCGTCTCCTGACAGGCGCAGAACATGCCCGAGATCGCGCCCGTCTCGTCGCGGGCGGGCGAATAGGAGAAGGTGAACCAGGTCCGCTCGTCGAAGCCGTGCCGGTGCATGAGCAACGGCATGTCCTCTTGGAACACCGCGCGTCCGGCGAGCGCCGCGTCGATGAGCGGCGAGATGTCGGGCCAGATCTCCTCCCACACCTCGTCGAAGCGCGCGCCCATCGCCGCCGGATGCTTGTCGCCCAGGATCTCGGCGTAGGAGTCGTTGTAGAGGAAGCCGAGCTCCGGCCCCCAGGCGACGAACATGGGGAGTCTGGAGCCGAGCATCAGCCCGACGGTCGAGCGGAGCGACTGCGGCCAGCCGGCGGGATGCCCGAGCGGGGACGCGGACCAGTCGCGCCCGCGCATGATCGCGCCCGCCTCTCCGCCGTCCGCCAGGAAGGCGAGCGGATCGGTCGCGGCCCCGCTCACGGGCGAGGACCGGATACGCTGAACACGGACATGCGCTCCTTCTAAACCCCGGGCCGACCGGCGCAACGGCGAACCGCTTGGCGACGCGACGCGGGGCGCTATGGTGACGCGGTCTTCCCCGATCGGAGCATCATGTGCGTCGTTTCCTCCTGCTGGCGGGCCTGTCCGCGATGACCCTCTCCACCGCCGTCGACGCGCGGCCGCAAACGCCGGCATCCGCCGCCGCGGTCGCGGGCAATCCGCTCCTCGCCGACTGGACCGGCCCCTATGGCGGGGTGCCCCCCTGGGACAAGGTCAAGCCCGAGCTGTTCCCGGCGGCGCTGGAGGCGGCGCTGGCCGAGCGGCGCGCGGAGATCGCGCGGATCGCGAAGGACCCTGCGGCGCCGACCTTCGCCAACACGGTCGTGCCGATGCAGCTGGCGGGGCAGCGTCTGGGCCGCGTGCTGACGCTGTTCGGCGTGATGACGTCGAACATGAACTCGCCGGCCTATCAGGCGCTCGACCGGGAATGGTCGCCCAAGCTGGCGGCGGCGCAGGACGAGATCAGCTTCAACCGCGACCTGTTCGCGCGCATCCAGGCGATCCACGCGGACGCCGCTGCGCTGCGGCCGGAGCAGCGGCGGCTCGTCACGCGGATGCACGACCAGTTCGTGCGCGCGGGCGCGAAGCTGTCCGAGGAGCAGAAGGCGCGGCTGGGCGAGCTCAACAAGCAGCTGGCGGGCGAGTTCTCCGACTTCAGCCGGCGCCTGCTCGCCGACGAGGAGACGGCGATCTTCGTGACGGACGAGGCGGAGCTCGCCGGCCTGACGGACGACGTCAAGGCGGTCGCGCGCGCCGCCGCCGCGGAGCGGAAGCGGCCGGGCTTCGCGATCGTCAACACGCGGTCGGCGGTCGACCCCGTGCTGACCTTCTCGACGAACAGGGCGCTGCGCGAGAAGGTCTGGCGCGCCTTCGTCAGCCGCGGCGACAATGGCGGGGCGAGCGACACGAACGAGGTGATCAAGCGCGTCGTGAAGCTCCGCGCCGACCGCGCCAAGCTGCTCGGCTATCCCACGCACGCGCATTGGCGGATGCAGGACACGATGGCGAAGACGCCGGAGGCCGCCGAGGCGCTGATGATGCGCGTGTGGCCGGCGGCGATCGCGCGCGTCCGCGAGGAGGTCCGCGACATGCAGGCCATCGCCGATAAGGAAGGCCAGAAGATCACGATCGAGCCCTGGGACTACCGGTTCTACCAGGAGAAGGTGCGCAAGGCGCGCTACGACCTCGATCAGGCCGAGCTGAAGCCGTATTTCGAGCTCGAGAACATGATCCAGGCCTCCTACTGGGCGGCGAACCGGCTCTATGGCCTCGAGTTCACCGAGATCACGGGCAAGGTGCCGGTGTTCGAGCCCAACGTCCGCGTCTGGGAGGTCGCGCGCGCGGGCAAGCCGGTGGGGCTGTTCTACCGCGACGACTTCGCGCGGACGGGCAAGCGGTCCGGCGCGTGGGCGAACGCCTATCGCTCGCAGCGCAATCTCGCGCCGGCGCAGAACGTGCTGTCGTCGAACAACAACAACTTCGCCAAGCCCGGGCCAGGCGAGCCGGTGCTGATCTCGCTCGACGACGCCAGGACGCTGTTCCACGAGTTCGGCCACGCGATCCATTCGCTGCTGCAGAACGTGGACTATCCGGGGCTGGCGGGGACGCCGCGCGACTTCGTCGAGTATCCGAGCCAGGTGAACGAGAACTGGCTGCTGACGCGCGACGTGCTCGACCGCTTCGCGCGCCACCACCGGACGAAGCAGCCCATGCCGCAGGCGCTGCTTGACAAGGTGAAGGCGTCCGAGACGTTCAACCAGGGCTTCGCGACGACCGAGTACCTGTCCTCGGCGATCGTGGACATGAAGCTCCACACATTGCCCGATGGCGAGGTCGATCCGGACCGGTTCGAGCGCGAGACGCTCGCCGCGATCGGCATGCCGCGCGAGCTGGCGATGCGGCACCGGTTGCCGCAGTTCAACCACCTGTTCTCGTCCGACGCCTATTCGGCGGGCTATTACAGCTACCTCTGGTCGGAGACGATGGACGCGGACACCTGGGCCGCGTTCGCGGAAGCCGGCTCGCCCTGGGACAAGGCGACGGCGGACCGCTTCGCGACGGTGCTGCTGTCTACGGGCAACGAAACGGACCGGGCGGAGGCGTATCGCGCATTCCGCGGGCGCGACCCGGATGTGGACGCGCTGTTGAGGAAGCGGGGATTCCCGACGGGGGCGGGCGGGGCGACGACTTCCTCCGAGTGAACCGCCCCGTCCGTCATGCCGGGCTCGACCCGGCATCCATGTCCGCCCGCTTGTCCGATGGCGCGATCCGCGATCGGGCGGACGGACATGGACCCCGGGTCGAGCCCGGGGTGACGAGCGGGTAAGCAGGGGCAAGGCGAGACATGACCGACATCGTGAGGGCCGATAGCGGCCGCCTCCGCTCGATCATCGGCGGGTCGGCGGGCAACCTCGTCGAGTGGTACGACTGGTACGTCTATTCCGCCTTCACGCTCTACTTCGCGCCGGTCATCTTCCCGAAGGGCAGCGCCACCGCGCAGCTGTTGAGCGCGGCGGCGGTGTTCGCCGTGGGCTTCCTGATGCGGCCGATCGGGGCCTGGGCGATGGGCGTCTATTCGGACCGGCACGGGCGGAAAGCGGGGCTGACGCTGTCGGTGACGCTGATGTGCGTCGGTTCGCTGATCATCGCGGTGACGCCGACCTATGCGGCGGCGGGGCTGGTCGCGCCCGCCATGCTGGTGTTCGCGCGCATGCTGCAGGGGCTGTCGGTCGGCGGCGAGTACGGCGCCAGCGCGACCTACCTGTCCGAGATGGCGGGGCGGGACCGGCGCGGCTATTACGCCAGCTGGCAGTACGTCACGTTGATCGGCGGGCAGCTGACGGCGCTCGCCGTGCTCCTGATCCTCCAAGCCGTCCTGTCCGAGGCGGCGCTGGAGGCGTGGGGCTGGCGCGTGCCGTTCGCGATCGGCGGGCTGCTGGCGGTGGTCGTGTTCCGCATCCGGCGCGGGCTGCTGGAGACGGAGTCGTTCCGCAACGTCGGCGAGAAGGGGCGGTCGAGCGGCCTCGCGCTGTTCCGCGAGCACCCGCGCGAGGCGTGGACGGTGATGGCGCTGACCGCGGGCGGGACGCTCGCCTTCTACGCGTACACCACGTACATGCAGAAGTTCCTGGTCAACACCGGCCGCTTCGACCGCGAAACGGCGAGCCGGATCATGACGGCGGCGCTGCTCCTCTACGCCGCGGTCCAACCGCTAGCGGGCGCCTTGTCGGACCGGGTCGGCCGCAAGCCGCTGCTGGTCGGGTTCGGCGTGCTGGGCGTGCTCGGCACGGTGCCGCTGTTCATGGCGCTGGAGCGGGTGACGAACCCGATGCTCGCGTTCCTGCTGATCGCCGCGGCGCTGGTGGCGCTGTCCGGCTATACCGCGATCAGCGGCGTGCTGAAGGCGGAGATGTTCCCCGCGCACATCCGCACGCTGGGGGTGGCGCTGCCCTACGCCATCGCGAACACGGCGTTCGGCGGGACGGCGGAGTATGTCGCGTTATGGCTCAAGGGCCAGGGCGTGGAGCGGTGGTTCTACGGCTACGTCACGGCGATGATCGCGGTGTCGCTGGTGGCCTATCTCAGGATGCCGGACACGAAGGCGAACAGCCGGATCGTGGAGGATTAGGCGCTGGGCGCACGCGCCGAGCGCAGCTCGAAGCGAGACGCCC
>DASVSW010000268.1:0-4051 GCA_036387895.1 Sphingomonas sp. | reverse complement strand
CGCATCGCCCATCTGCGCGCGCATCCAGCGGACGAGGTCGCGTATCGAAGAGTTGACGCCACCCGCTGCGGGCACGCGGTAGTAATTGTCGTTCACGGTGGTCGGCGTCCGCGCGTTGCGGTGTGGCTGCGCCCAGCTGGGCGCGGCCTGGAGGCCGGCCCGGCCGACGCTCGTCCTGCTCATGCCGAGCGGCGCGAACAGGCGCGCGCGGGCGGCCTCGGCATAGTCCTGCCCGGCGGCGCGCTCCACGATCTCGGCGGCCGCGTCATAGGCGATGTTCTGATAGGAGTAGCAGGTCGCGGGCGGACAATAGGGTGGCAGCGTGCTCAGGCCGGCGCGGAGCGCGCGCGGATCCTCGCCGGCCTCCAACCGCTCGTCCCAGGCGTTGCGGACGAGGCCCACGCGATGGGACAGGAGGTCCGCCACCGTCACGTTCCGGGCGTCGCCGGGCAGCGTCAGCGTCGTCCCCATGCTCGCCAGCGGCGCGTCGAGCGACAGGCGGCCGTCCTCCGCCAGCTTGGTCACGAGCGCGGACGCGACGCCCTTGGATACGGACGCCCAGCGGAACACGGTGTCGGGCGTGACCGGCTGGCCCGACCCCGCCAGCGTCTCGCCGAAGCCGCGGACGAAGCGGACCTCGCCGCGTTCGACGGCGCCGACCGCGAGGCCGACCATGTCCGGCTGCTGCATGAGCCGGGCGATGCGCTCCTCCAGGCGACGATAGTCGACGCGAGACGGGCGGTCGGCGGCGACGGGGTCGGCGGAAAGGGCGGTGGTGCGCTTCGCGGGCGGGACGTCCTGCCCCGTCGGGGCGGTGCCGCAGGCGGCGAGGGCGGCTGCCATCGTCAGGAGCAGGAAGCTGCGCGACCCGGTCCGGCGCGACGGACCGTCTTGTGCGTCATTCACGTGGGTAGAAGCCTCGAGTCGGTGGACGCGCCCGCGTTCGAGCGCGCCACCCCGGCGAAGGCCGGGGCCCGGGACGACGTGCATCGTCGCCCGCTGGGGAGGGACGACGCCGCGATCCTGGGCCCCGGCCTTCGCCGGGGTGGCGCATGATCGGCGATGTCGGCGTGGCGGGCAAGCACCCGACGGCGGGCCGCCGATCCGCGACGGCGGAGTGCGAAACGGCCGGGAATCGCTCCCCGGCCGCTCGGTCCGCTTACTCCGCGGCGGGCTCTTCCGCTTCGGCCAGCGGCTCGGCCTTGCCGCCCTTCTTCTTGGCCTTCTTGGGCGCGCCCGGCTCGATCTCGAAGGACAGCGCGCCGTCCTTCATCTTCACCGTGACCTCGCCGCCATGGACGAGCTTGCCGAAGAGCAGCTCCTCCGCCAGCGGCTGCTTGATCTTCTCCTGGATCAGGCGGCCCATCGGACGCGCGCCGTAGAGCTTGTCGTAACCCTTGTCGGTCAGCCACTTCCGGCTCTCGTCGTCGAGGCGGATATGGACGTTGCGGTCCGCCAGCTGGAGTTCGAGCTGGAGGATGAACTTGTCCACCACGCGCGCGACCACTTCCGGCGGCAGGTAGCCGAAGGGCACGATCGCGTCCAAGCGGTTGCGGAACTCCGGCGTGAACATGCGCTGCACCGCCTGCTCGTCCTCGCCCTCGCGGGTGAGGTTGCCGAAGCCCACCGTCTCGCGCGCCATGTCGGACGCGCCCGCGTTGGTCGTCATGATCAGGATGACGTTGCGGAAGTCGACGGTCTTGCCGTGCTGATCGGTCAGCCGGCCGTTGTCCATCACCTGGAGGAGGATGTTGAACAGGTCCGGATGCGCCTTCTCGATCTCGTCGAGCAAGAGCACGCAATGCGGGTTCTGGTCGACCGCGTCCGTCAAGAGCCCGCCCTGGTCGAAGCCGACATAGCCCGGAGGCGCGCCGATCAGCCGCGAGACGCTGTGCCGTTCCATATACTCCGACATGTCGAAGCGCTGGAGCGGGATGCCCATGATCGTCGAGAGCTGCTTGGCGACCTCGGTCTTGCCGACGCCCGTGGGGCCGGTGAACAGGTAGTTGCCGATCGGCTTCTCGGGATCGCGGAGACCCGCGCGGCTCAGCTTGATCGCCGAGGCCAGCTTCTCGATCGCGGCGTTCTGGCCGAACACGACGCGCTTCAGGTCCGTCTCGAGCGTCGCGAGCTGCTGCTTGTCATCGGTCGACACGGATTTCGGGGGAATGCGCGCCATCGTCGCGATCACGGCCTCGATCTCCTTGGGCGTGATCGTCTTGCGGCGCTTGTTCTCAGGGACGAGCATCTGCATCGCGCCGACCTCGTCGATCACGTCGATCGCCTTGTCGGGCAGCTTGCGGTCGTTGATGTAGCGCGCGGAGAGCTCGACCGCCGCCTTGATCGCGTCGGGCGTGTACTTGACCGAGTGGTGGTCCTCGAACGCCGAGCGCAGGCCCGCCAGGATCTTGATCGTGTCCTCGACCGTCGGTTCGTTCACGTCGATCTTCTGGAAGCGCCGCAGCAGCGCGCGGTCCTTCTCGAAGTGGTTGCGGAACTCCTTGTAGGTCGTCGACCCGATGCAGCGGATCGTGCCGACCGACAGCGCGGGCTTGAGGAGGTTCGACGCGTCCATCGCGCCGCCGCTCGTAGCACCCGCGCCGATGACCGTGTGGATCTCGTCGATGAAGAGCACCGCGTGGGGCAGCTTCTCCAGCTCGTTGACGACCTGCTTCAGCCGCTCCTCGAAATCGCCGCGGTAGCGGGTGCCCGCGAGCAGCGCGCCCATGTCGAGCGAGTAGATGACCGCAGGCAGCAGCACCTCGGGCACGTCGCCCTCGACGATCTTGCGCGCCAGCCCTTCGGCGATGGCGGTCTTGCCGACGCCGGGATCGCCCACGTAGAGCGGGTTGTTCTTCGACCGGCGGCAGAGGATCTGCACGGTGCGGTCGACCTCCGGCCCGCGGCCGATGAGGGGATCGACCTTGCCGTTTTTGGCCTTCTCGTTGAGGTCGACGGTGAACTGCTTCAGCGCGCTCTCGCCCTTGCCCTTGTTCTCGGGCTTGCCGGGCTTCTCGTCCTCGGCGCCCTTGGGCGTCGACGCCTCGGCGGGCGCACCGCCCTTGCCGACGCCGTGGGAGATGAAGGATACCGCGTCGAGGCGGCTCATGTCCTGCTGCTGGAGGAAGTAGACGGCGTAGCTCTCGCGCTCGGAGAAGAGCGCCACGAGCACGTTGCCGCCCGTCACCTCGTCGCGGCCCGACGACTGGACGTGGAGGATCGCGCGCTGGACGACGCGCTGGAAGCCGGAAGTGGGCGAGGGATCGGTCGCCTGGTCGACCTTGAGCGCGTCGAGCTCGGTGTCGAGATAATGGGCGACGGTGGATTTCAGGTCGCCGAGGTCGACCTTGCACGCGGTCATCACCTTGGACGCGTGGTCGTCGTCGACGAGCGCGAGCAGCAGATGCTCCAGCGTGGCGTATTCGTGCCGGCGCGAGGACGCGGCCTCGAGCGCCTTGTGCAGGGTCGTTTCCAGGGCGGGGGCGAAGGACGGCATGTTCTTACTCCATCCCGGCCGAACGGAGCGGCCGGTCCCTCCCGATGTCGGAGGCGGTTTCCCCCGCATCAAGAACTTGAAAACTCGTGGGGCCGTCCCTTGGCTCCAAGCCGGAACGGCCTTTTATCGCGTCAACGCTTGAATAGGCTGTCGGCGCTTGCGCGATGGTTAACGGCGCGCTGCATATGGGCGCGGGTGCGGGCGATCTCGGCGTCGAGCGCAGCGATCCGAGCGTCCAGCTCCGCGACCGAGAAGGGGTCGAGATCCTGCCGTCCCAGCTGCTTCAGCAGGTCCGGCGTGCGCTGGGGGCCGTCGTCCATGTCCATGGCGTTAAGGTTTGACCGCGGGGGACGCGCTGTCAATAAGCCGAAGCCGTCCGATGCGACGAAGGGGGTTTGCCGTGGACGCGATACCGACAGCCATGCGCGCGATCGATCCGGCGGGCGGCGGCGGGCCGGAGGTGCTGACGCTCGTCGAGCGCCCGACGCCTCAGGCAGGCCCCGGCGAGCTTTTGATCCGAGTCGCGGCGGCGGGCGTCAACCGGCCGGACGTGCT
>DASVSW010000267.1:0-7481 GCA_036387895.1 Sphingomonas sp. | reverse complement strand
TCCGACAGCATCGGGTCGTAGCCATGGCCCATCATCAGCGTCGCGGGGCTGAGCTTCCGGCCGCCGATCTCGCTCACCTCCGCCTTCGCCTTGCGGCGTGTGGCCGCGGAAGCGTCGGGCGCGGGGACGGCGCTCATGTCGGCTTCGTTCTCGTTGGTGATGTCGGTCATTGGGAGTCCTCGATGGATCAGAGCGCGATCAGCGCGATTTGGCGGCCATAGCCCGGCTCGCCGCGGTGCGTGGCGCGCCGATAGCTGAAGAAACGCGCTTCGTCAGCGTAAGTGTCGAGTCCCGACGTCTCGACCGACCCGACGCCCGCCTCGTGCAAGCGCCGGGCGACATAGCCCTCCAGATCGAACTGGTGCCGCCCGTCGCGGCCGGACGCGAAGAAGCGGGCGTCTTCCGGCGCGAACTTCGCGCGGAAGGCGTCGTCGACCTCGTAGCTCGCCTGCGCGATGCACGGCCCGATCGCTGCGTGGACGCGCGCCCGGTCCGCGCCGAGCGCCTCCATCGCGTCGAGCGTCCGGTCGGTCACGCCGGCGAGCGCCCCCTTCCAGCCGGCATGGGCGGCCGCCACGACGCCGGCGTCGAGGTCGGCCATCAGCACCGGCGCGCAGTCCGCCGTCAGCACGCCGAGCACGAGCCCCGGGCGGTCGGTGACGAGCGAGTCGCCCTCCGGCCGGTCGCGCAGCGGCTCGGCGACGGTGACGACGTCGGCCGAGTGGATCTGATAGCAGGTGTTGAGCGCCGCGCCGGGCGCGACCGCCTCCACGGCGCGGCGCCGGTTGGCGGCCACCGCCTCCGGCAGGTCGGGCGAGCCCAGGCCGACGTTGAGGCTGGCGTACGCCCCCGTGGACACGCCGCCGGCGCGGCCGAGGAAGCCGTGGCGCACGCCGTCGAGCGCGCGGGCGCGGATCACGTCGATCGTCACAGCTTCAGCCTCATTACGATGTCCTCATCGGCTTGCGTCCCCACCATGAAGGCGTAGGTCCCCACCGCCTCGAACCCACAGCGTTCGTAGAAGCGCCGGGCGCGGTGGTTATCGGTGAACACCGATAGGTAGAGGTCGTCCGCGCCGCCCGCCCGCGCGCGCTCGATCACCACGTCCATCAACGCCTGCGCGAGACCGGTCCCGTGCCAGGGGCCGAGGAGGTAGAACTGCCCGAGCTCGGTCGAGACCCCGCGCGGTTCGAAGGGGAGCTTGGGCGGGCGGAGCTTGGCGTAGGCGACGGGCGCGCCCGCGGCTTCGGCGACGAGCACGGTGAAGGCGGGGTCGGCGAGCTCGGCGCGCCAGGCCTCCTCCGTGTGGCCGGCGAGGAAGGCTGCCAAGTCCTCCGGGCGGTAGAGATGGCCGAAGGTGTCGGTGAAGGTCCGGCGCGCGAGCGCGGCGACCGCAGCGGCGTCGTCGGGCGCGGCGCGGCGGATGGGCGGGAGGTCAGGCATTTCGGCTCTTATGCGCTCCCGCGCAGGCGGGAGCCCAGAGCGCAGAGGTCAGCGGGTGGAGCTCTGGGTCCCCGCCTTCGCGGGGACACTGCTGAGGGATCATCCTGCAAACCCCACGGGGGTGGGCCAAGCCAAGTTGGTGACGGCGAGCGCGCGGAACAGCTCGCCCATCGCGTCGCGCTCGACGAGGCGGTTGCGCGCGGCTTCGATCTCCGGGCCGCGCATCGGGGCGGCGCGGGCGAGGGCGGCGGCGCGGGCGTCAATGCCGAGCGCGCGGAGGAACGCGCCCTGGCCGACGGGACCCCAGGCGGCGGCGCCTTCCGATTGCGCGGCGGCGGCAAGCGTCGCGAAATCGACATGGGCGGTCAGGTCCTGCTCGCCCGGGTCCTCGAAGGGGTTGGCGAACGCGTGGCCGCGCACCGCCTGGAGCGTTTCGCCCAGCGCCGGGCCTTCATAGCCGTAGTCGATCAGGAGCATGGCCCCGCCCTGGGCCACGACGCGGCCCGCGAGCGCGCGCGCGACGGCGACGGAAGCGGGCGAGGTCTCGATGACCGAGCCGGGGGGAGCGTCGCGCAGCGGCTCGGGGATCACCTCGTCGGGGACAGGCGGGCCGGCGATGGGCAGGAACAGCGTGTCCTGGCACGCGACCAGCCGTTCGCGCCAGCCGCCAGGCCCCTTGACCAGCTGGCGGATGGGGAGCGCGTCGAAGAACTCGTTGGCGACGACGAGGAGCGGGCGGTCGCCGGGTAGCGTGTCGACCGCGTCGTGCCAGACGGCGTGCGGCACGCGCTCGGCCTGCGCCGCGCGGAGCGTCGGGCTGGTCTCGACGAGGTGGACGGGCGGGGTCAGCCCGGCCTTGGCCATGGCGCGCAAACCGTCCTGCGCGAGGGTCCCGCGGCCGGGGCCGAGCTCGACCCAGTGGACGTCCGGCCGACCCGCGCGGTCCCACAGGTCGGCGCACCACAGCCCGACCAGCTCGCCGAACATCTGGCTGATCTCGGGCGCGGTGGTGAAGTCCCCGCCCGCGCCCAGCGGATCGCGCGTGGCGTAGTAGTGCGCGTTGGCGGCGACCATGAAGCGCGACAACGGCATCGGCCCGGCGAGCGCGATCGCGCGGGCGAGGCGTTCGGGGAGGAGGTCGATCGGGTCGGTCATCTATGCATAACCGTGCTCCCGCGAAGGCGGGAGCCTAGGGCGGCGAGGACCACGCGCGTGGGCCTGGGTCCCCGCCTGCGCGGAGAAACTGGATCAGCCGGAGGCGATCGAGTCATACAGGTCGCGCCATGTCGGGTTCAGTTCTTCAATCAGGCGTAGTTTCCAGGACCGGTTCCACTTCTTGAGCTGCAGTTCGCGCAGGCGGGCGTCCTGGATGTCGTCGTGCGCTTCGTACCAGACCAAGTGCGTGCAGCCGTAGCGTTTGCTGAACCCGTCGATCAGGCCGTGCCGATGCTGATAAGCCCGGGCAGGGAGGCTGCTCGTCACGCCGAGGTAGATGGTGCCGTTGCGGCCGCTCGCGACGATGTAGACGAAGCCGGATCTGGTCATGCTCACGCTTCAATGTGCTCCCGCGAAGGCGGAACCCTAAAATCACACCGTTCACCGGCGCCGCTCTCGGCTCCCGCCTCCGCGGGAGCACAAGGGTTCAGGCTACGCTTTCGGTCCCCGCGATGGACTCGACGCGCTGGCGACGACTCCTGGCGGTGAAGATCAGGAACAAGCCGCCCAGGATCATCGGCACGCACAGCCACTGGCCCATGTGGAGGCCGGTGCGCTCCGCGAAGTCGCGGAGCTGGCTGTCGGGCTCGCGGGCGAACTCGACGATGAAGCGGGCGACGCCGTAGCCGAGCAGGAACAGCCCGACGAGGCGGCCCGGCTCGTAGCGGGCCTTGGTGCGCCAGAACGCCCAGTAGAGGAGCAGGCCGAGCGCCAGGCCCTCCAGCCCCGCCTCGTAGAGCTGGCTGGGGTGGCGCGGCGGCTCGGGGATGCCGAAGGGGACGGTGCGGTCGAAGACGACGGCCCAGGGGACGTCTGTCGGCTTGCCCCAGAGCTCGCCGTTCACGAAATTCGCGAGCCGTCCGAAGAACAGGCCGAAGGGGACGCAGCAGGCGACGTAATCGTGGACGCGGAGCCAGTTCAGCCCGTTGTTGCGCGCGAACAGGATCAGCCCCAGCGAGGTGCCGATCACGCCGCCGTGGAAGGACATGCCGCCGTCCCACAGGCGCAGCACCTGGAGCGGGCTCAAGAGCATCTCGGGCGCGTAGAACAGGACGTAGCCGACCCGGCCGCCTAGGATGATGCCGAGCGTCGCGTAGAAGACGAGGTCGTCGGCGTGGCGCCGGGCCATGGGCGCGCCGGGCTGGCGCAGCAGGCGGAGCAGGTACCACCAGCCGAGCACGATGCCCGCGATATAGGCCAGGCTGTACCAGCGCAGGCTGAACGCGCCGATCGTGAACACGTCCGGACGCAGCCCGAGATCGCTGAAACGGGTGAAGCCGGCCGTGCCGGCGGCTTCGGCGAGGGTCGCGATATCCAAGCACTTTCCCCTTTGGTGCGCCCGCTGCATAAGGTCCGCAAACAGAAACGGCTAGCGGAGACGAGGATGCGGAGCGAACTCGACGTTGCGATGGACGCGCAGCTGGCGGCGCTGACGGGGCCGGGCGGACCGATCCAGCTGGGCCAGATCGAGAACCGCGGGCGGCTGGTGCCCTACATCGCGAGCGCGCCGCCGACGCTGGCGGCGTACATGGCGCACTATTCCGCGCAGCACCGCGACACGACCTTCCTGGTCGCGGGCGAGGAGCGCCTGACCTTCGGCGAGGTGTGGATCCAGGCGGAAGCGGTGGCGCGCGCGCTGACGGCGGGGCACGGCGTCGGCAAGGGCGACCGGGTCGGGATCGCGATGCGCAACTCGCCGTCCTGGATCGCGCTGTACATGGGCGTGATCCTGGCGGGCGGCGTCGCGACGCTGCTCAACGGATGGTGGCAGGCGGACGAGTTCGCGGGCGCGATCACCGACGTCGAATGCTCGCTGATCTTCGCCGACCCGCCGCGGCGCAAACGGCTGGCGATGATCGACGGGCTGAAGCCGCCCGTGGTCGAGATCGACGACGCGCAGCCGCTGGCGCAGGCGCTACGGCCCGTTACCGATCGCGGCGATCCGGGCGCGGCGCTGCCGGTGATCGGGCCCGACGACCATGCCACCATGCTGTTCACCTCGGGCTCGACGGGTGTGTGCAAGGGCGCGCTGTCCGACCATCGCGCGGTGACCCAGGCGGTGATCAACTATCTGAGCCAGGCGCTGGTGATGCTCGGCATCGCGATGAAGGCGGGGCAGGCGCCGACGGGCCAGCCCGCGACTTTGCTCAACCTGCCGCTGTTCCACGTCACCGCGGAAGTGCCGGTCTTCCTTCAGAGCTTCGCCATGGGGCGCAAGCTGGTGCTGATGCCCAAATGGGACGCCGAGGAGGCGATGCGGCTGATCGAGCGCGAACGCGTCAGCTATTTCGTGGGCGTGCCGCTGATGAGCTTCGAGATCCTGAACCATCCGAAGCGCGGCGACTACGACCTGTCGTCGGTCACCGACTTCGCGGCGGGCGGCGCGCCCCGGCCCGTCGAGCACGTCAAGCGGCTGAACGAGGAGATGGGCGGCGGCGCGCCGCTGATCGGCTACGGCCTGACCGAGACGAACGGGGTGGGCTCGGGCAACTGGCGGACCAACTACCTCGCCAAGCCGGACTCGGCGGGACGGCCGTCGCTGCCGCTGGTCGACATGGCGATCCTGGACGAGGCGGGGAACAAGGTGCCGGAGGGCGCGCTCGGCGAGGTGTGCATCCGGTCGGTCGCGAACTTCAAGGAGTATTGGAACCGGCCGGAGGCGACGGCGGCGGCGTTCACGGCCGACGGCTATTTCCGGACGGGCGACCTCGGGCGGCTCGACGAGGACGGCTATCTCTTCATCGTGGACCGCAAGAAGGATATCATCATCCGCGGCGGCGAGAACATCAGCTGCCTGGAGGTCGAGGCCGCGATCTACGAGCATCCGGACGTGGCGGAGGCGGCGGTGTTCGCGCTTCCGTGCGAGCGGTTCGGCGAGTTGCCGGGCGCGGTGGTGGAACCGCAGCCGGGCACGGCGCTGACGCCCGAAGCGCTCGCCGCGTTCCTGAAGGAGCATATCGCCGCGTTCAAGGTGCCGGCGCGCATCTGGATCGTCGACGAGCCGCTGCCCCGGCTGGGGACGGAGAAGATCGACAAGGTCGGGCTGAAGAAGGCGTACCGCGCGGTCTGGACGAAGGAGACCGAGCGGGCGGTCTAAGCCGCCGCCCTCACCTCAGCGCCGCCCCGGATCAGGTCCGCCGCCTTCTCCGCGATCATGATCGTGGGCGCGTTGGTGTTGCCGCTGACGAGCGAGGGCATCACGGAGGCGTCGACGACGCGAAGGCCCGACAGGCCGCGGACGCGCAAGGCCGCGTCGACCACGGCGCCCGCGTCGCCGTCCGCGCCCATCTTGCAGGTGCCGACGGGGTGGTAGATCGTCTCGGCGGTGCGGCGGACCCAGGCGTCGATCTCGTCGTCGGTGCCGACGCCGGTGCCGGGCTCCAGCTCGTCGGCGCGATAGGCGTCGAGCGCCGATTGGCGGACCACCTCGCGACCGATCTTGACCGACTCGCGCATGACGCGGCGGTCCTCGGGCGTGGCGAGGTAGTTGGCGCGGATCACCGGGTCGGCGAACGGGTCGGCGTCGCGCAGGCCGATGGTGCCGCGGCTTTCGGGGCGCAGCTGGCAGAAATGGAGGGTGAAACCGTCCTCGGTGGGCTTCACCTTGCCATGGTCCTTCATGATGGCGAGCACGGCGTGGATCTGGATGTCGGGGCGCGACAGGCCGTGGCGCGAGGGGAGGAACGCGCCCGATTCCAGATATTGCTGCCGGCCGGGTCCCTTGCCGCGGAGGAGGTAGTTCAGCCCCACGGCGAACTGCTTCAGCCCCTTGGTCGCGGAATAGACGGTGGTGAGGCCGCGGCTGCGCCAGTTCATCACGACGTCCAGATGGTCCTGGAGGTTGCGGCCGACGCCCGGCAGGTCGTGGACGGGTTTGATGCCCGCCTGGCGGAGCTCGGCGCCGTCGCCGATCCCCGATAGCTGGAGGATGTGCGGCGACTGGACCGCGCCGGCGGACAGCAGCACCTCGGCGGCGGCGCGCGCCACTTCAGGCTGGCGACGGCGGCCGCGGACGTATTCGACGCCCACCGCGCGGCCGCCCTCGACGAGGATGCGGGTGGTGCGGGCGCCGGTGACGACCGACAGGTTGGGGCGGCCGAGCACGGGCTTGAGATACGCCTCGGCGGCGCTCCAGCGCCGGCCGTTCGAGACGGTGAGGTCGTAGCGGCCGAAGCCTTCGCAGACCTCGCCGTTGAAGTCCTCGGCTTCAGGATAGCCCGCCTGCCGCCCCGCTGCGATCAGCGCGTCGTTGAAGGGGCTGTCGCTCTCGCCCGCCGAGACGTGGAGCGGGCCGTCGGATCCGTGCTGATCGCCGCCGCGATGGTGGCGCTCCAACCGGCGGAAGAGGGGGAAGACGTCGTCCCATCCCCAGCCGGGCAGACCCGCCTGGCGCCACTCGTCGTAATCGAGCGGATGGCCGCGGATGTAGATCATGCCGTTGATCGCCGACGATCCGCCCAGACCCTTGCCGCGCGGCCACCAGAGGCGGCGGCCGTCCAGATGCGGCTCCGGTTCGGTCCAGAAGCCCCAGTTGGACGGGCCCTTCTGCTTGATGAGCTCGCCGACGCCCGCGGGCATGCGGACGAGGACCGAGTCGTTGCGCCCGCCAGCCTCGAGCAGCAGAACGCGCGCCGCCGGGTCCTCCGACAAGCGCGCGGCGAGCACGCAGCCGGCGGACCCTGCGCCGATGATGATGTAATCGAATCCGGCCATGCGCCTCTCCTGCGTCTATGGTTCGAGCACCAGCTTACCCGCATGCTCCGCGCGCGCCATGGCGTCGAAGGCGGCGCGCCAGTCCGAGAGCGGATAGGTCGCGTGTACGC
>DASVSW010000266.1:0-4795 GCA_036387895.1 Sphingomonas sp. | reverse complement strand
CGCATCGCCTTTTCGGGGCCGCGCCCGCCGTCGTGGAGCAGACCGGTCGCGATGAAGACGAGGTCGACCTCGCCGCCCACGCGCGCGGCCGCGGCCGCGACGCTCGCCTCGTCGGTCAGGTCGAGACGGCCGTCGCCTTCGAACCGGCGCGCGAAGGCATGGACCTCCGCGTCCTCCTCGCGCAGCGCGTCGACGACCGCGGCCCCGATCCCGCCCGACGCGCCGATCACGACCGCCCTCATGCGCGGACGAACCGCAGGCGGTCGGGCGTGCTCTCCGCCGGGTCGAAGCAGTAACCGCCGACGTCGAAGCCGGGCAGCGCCTTCGGATCCTCGACCCGATGCTCCACGACCCAGCGGGCCATCATCCCGCGCGCGCGCTTGGCGTGGAAGCTGACGAACCGCGCGTCCGGGCCCTCGCGGAAGTCGACCGCGACGACCCGCACGCCGGGCAGGCGGTCCGCGACCGACGCCCAATACTCCTCGCTCGCCAGGTTGAGCACGACGCCTGTCCCTTCGGCCTCCAGATCCGCGAGCAGCGCGTCGGCGATCCGGCCGTCCCACCAGTCGGTCAGCTTGCGCCGTCGCGGCGCCCAGCGCGTCCCCATTTCGAGGCGGTGCGGGCGGATCGCGTCCAGCGGGCGGAGCAGGCCGTAGAGGCCCGACAGCATGCGCAGTCGGCGTTGGGCGTATTCGATCGCGTCGACCTCCAGCGTCCGCGCGTCCAGGCCGACATAGACGTCGCCGGAGAAGGCGTAGAGCGCCGGCCGCTCGGCCGCGTCCGCGAAGCCGCGGTACCGGTCGGCGTTGAGCTTCGCGAGCGCCGGCGACAGCCCCATCAGCTCGCGCAGGCGTTTCTGAGGCAGCCGGCCGAAGGCGCCGGCCAGCGTCTCCGCATGGTCGGCGAAGCGGGGCGCCGTCGGCGCGCAGGGCGGGTGCGGGCGCTCATAGTCGAGCGACTTGGCGGGGGAGACGACGGCGATCATTGGTGGCTCGCCGGTTAGCCGGGCCGGCCGCGGCGTTCAATCGCGGTTCAGTGGCCCGGCCTTATCAGCGGCTTGCTTGAACGGGGGCGGGCGGGCCGGTAGAGGCTCGCGGCGTACCAGGCCCCCGCCCGTGCACCCGAGGAGAGACCCCGCATGAAGACCGTTTCCAAGGCGTTGATGTCGGCGCTTCTGCTGACCGGCGTCGCCGCCGGCGCGATCGTCGCGCAGCCCGCCGCGGCGCAGAAGAACAAGAAGGTCGAAGGCCCGGCCCCGCCCAAGCTGAGCAAGGAGGTCCAGGCCCCGGCCGCCGCGGCGCAGACCGCGCTGAAGGCGAACGACGTCGCCACCGCCGAGCCCCTGATCGCGCAGGCGGAGGCCGCCGCCAAGACCGACGACGAGCGCTACGTCGGCGCGGCGCTGCGCGTGGAGCTCGAGTCGAAGAAGATCGCCGCGCAGCAGGCGGCCAATCCGAACGCGACGCTCGACGAGACGCGTCTGGCGGCGCCGCTCGACGTCCTGCTCGCCAGCCCGCGCGTCGACCAGGCCCAGAAGGCGCGGCTCGCCTTCGCGCGCGGCCGCATCGCCTACAACGGCAAGGCTTACCCGCAGGCGGTCCAGTACTTCCAGCAGGCGCAGCAGCTGGGCTCGACGGAGTCGCAGCTGGGCATGCTGATCGCTCAGGCGAAGGAGCTGGGCGGCGACCGCGCGGGTGCGTTGGCCGACGTTCAGGCGCAGCTCCGCCAGGCGTCCGCGAGCGGCCAGAAGGCGCCGGAGGAGCAGTACCGCTACGCGCTCGCCCGCGCGATCAAGGTGCCCGGCCAGGGCCTGCCCGCGATGGTGCAGTACCTTCAGGCCTATCCGACCGCCAAGAACTGGCGCGACATGGTCATCACCTACGGCTTCGCGAACGACGGGCTCGTGAAGCTGGACACCCCGCAGAAGATCGACCTTTTCCGTCTGATGCGCGCGTCCAAGTCGCTCGCCGACCAGTACGACTATCTCGAATACGCGCAGAAGACGCGTGATCGCGGCCTTCCGGCGGAGTCGCTGGCGGTGCTGCGCGAGGGTACCGCCGCGGGCAAGCTGCCGGCGGCGAACACCGAGGTGAAGGCGATGACCGCCGAGGTCACGCGGCAAGCGGCGGCCGAAGGGTCGCTGACCGGGCTCGAGACCAAGGCCCGGGCGGCCGGCGACGGCAAGCTCGCCGCCCAGACCGCCGAGGCGTATCTCAGCCAGGGGCAGTACGCCAAGGCGGCGGAACTCTACCGGGCCGCCTTGCAGAAGGGCGGCGTCAACGCCGACGAGGTCAACACGCGTCTCGGCATCGCGCTGGCCAACAGCGGCGACAAGGCCGGCGCCAAGGCCGCCTTCGGCGCCGTGCAGGGCGCGCCGCGCAAGGACATCGCGCTGCTTTGGACGACGTGGCTCGACACCACGGCCTGAGCCGCGTCGCACGACGGGAGAAGGGGAGGGCGGTCCGCGAGGGCCGCCCTTTTCCTATTCGGCCTGTATCGGGATGCCGCTTTCGGACTTCGCGGTCCGGATGGTCAGCGACGTCTTCACGCTCGCGACGTTGGGCGCCGGCGTCAGGTGAGTCGTCAGGATCTCCTGGAACCCGCGCAGGTCGGCCGCCACGATCTTGAGGATGAAGTCGATCTCGCCGTTCAGCATATGGCATTCCCGCACTTCCGGGATCAGCGCCACATGCGCTTCGAACGCGGCCAGGTCGCGTTCCGCTTGGCTCTTCAGGCTGACCATGGCGAAGACGGTTATGGGGAAGCCCAGTTTGGCCCCGTCCAGCTCGGCGTGGTAGCCGCGGATCGCGCCCATCTCCTCCAAGGCGCGGACGCGGCGGAGGCAGGGGGGCGCAGTCAAGCCGACGCGCTCCGCCAGATCGACGTTGGTCATGCGCCCATCGGCTTGCAGCAAGGTGAGGATCTGGCGATCGATACGATCTAACGCCATCGGTGCTCCGCGAAACTGTTCTGAACTCCCGCTACATTCGATTGTTCGATCATTGCGCGCAAGCGCAATCGTCCCACAATGCGACGTGCCGAAACGAGTCATTGGCCCTGACTCGCCGCGGCGTTAAGGAATCGTTGACGGGACGGCTCGCCCGATCACTGCGGAAGACAGGAAAACGGTGCGCTTCGACGACAGCCTCAAGACGGTTCTGAACGCCGACATGCGCGAGGGCTTCGGCGCGCAGGCCGCCTGGCGGCAGCTCGTCGACCTCGCCGGTCGCGGCAGGACGCCGCTGGACGAGCCGGTGATCGCGCGGCTGCGGATGCTGCGCCAGGCGGTTCCGGTCGAAGTGCGCGCGGCGAGCGCGCGCGGCCTGGCCTATGCGCGGCCGGATGCGCGGCTGGTCGCGTTCTTCGCGGAGGATGCGCTGGCGGTCGCCGCGCCCGTGGTGCGCACCGCCGAGTTGTCCGCCGAGGAGTGGATCAAGCTCCTTCCGCGGCTGACGCCGGCGCTCCGCTCTGTGCTTCGCCATCGGCGCGACCTCCCGGAAGCTGCCACGCGCGGCCTGGAGAGCTTCGGACCGATCGACTTCAGCTTGCCGCGCCCGGAAGGGGATGAGGCCCGACCCGTCTCGGACGATCCGGTGTTCGATCTGTCCCAAGCCGAGCGGCTCGAGCCCGACACCGCGATCGGGATCGCTGAGCCGGCGGTCGCCGCGGATGCGAGGGTTCTGGCGGAAGCGCCCGTGACCGTCGAAAGCCCGGCGCGGGAGGGGACATCCTCGCCGACGGCCGACGGCTTCGCCATCTCCGATCTCGTGGCCCGTATCGAGGCGTTCCGCCGCCAGCGCGACCAGACGCTCGAAGCCGCGCCCGCGGTCGCGGAAACTCCCGAGCCCGCGGCCGTCCGCTTCCTGTTCGAGACCGACGCGAAGGGCACGATCATCGGCGTCGACGGCGTCGCGCGCGGGGCGCTGATCGGGCTGTCGATCACCCATGCCGGGATGCAGGGCCTGGCGCAGCTCGACGGAGTCGCTTCGGGCGCTTTCCGGCAGCGGTCCCGGTTCGACGACGCCCGACTGGAAGTGGGCGGGGCGTCGACCGCAGCGGGGTCGTGGCGACTGGCGGGCGTTCCCTTTTTCGAACCCGCGACCGGCCGGTTCAGCGGTTTCCGCGGCGTCGCGCGTCGTCCGCGCCCGGATCAGGACGCGGCGCCGTCGCGGGCGCCGTCGCCCGACGCGTTGCGCCAGCTGGTCCATGAGCTGCGCACCCCCACCAACGCCATCGCCGGATTCGCGGAGCTGATCGAGACGGAACTGCTCGGCCCCGTCGCAGACCCGTACCGGGATCGTGCCCGGTCGATCCGCCGCCGCGCCGCCGATCTGCTGGCCGCGATCGAGGATCTCGACACCGCCGCGCGGATGGAGACGGGCGCGCTCGAGCTGCGGCCGGAACCCGTCGAGATCCAGCCGCTGATGCGGCGCGTCGTCGACGATCTGGGGCCGCTCGCGACGATGCGAGGCGTCCGCGTGATCGTCGATAGCGATGACGGCGCTCGCGCGACGGCGGACGACCGCGCGCTCGAGCGCTTGCTCGGACGTCTGTTCGCGACGCTCGTCGCGGCGGGCGGGGCGGGGGAGTCGATCCGGGCGTCGGTCTACGCCAACCCGTCCAGCGTCGAGATCGCGGTCGACCGCCCGCGCTCGCTCGCCGGCCTTTCGCCGGACGCGCTGCTCAACCTCGACGCGGTCGACGAGGCCGCGGAGGGCATGCCGCTGCTCGGCACCGGTTTCGCGCTCCGGGTCGCCCGGAACCTCGCGTCCGAGCTCGGCGGCGCGCTCGACAT
>DASVSW010000265.1:0-3247 GCA_036387895.1 Sphingomonas sp. | reverse complement strand
GCGAGCATGAATGGCTGTTCCGCGACGCGGGCTAGCGACGCAAGTGTATTACGCCTACAATGCACTTGAAGCGGCTCGGCTTCCTCGCCAGAGTCGGGCGCGACACATCGGAGTTCGAGCATGGCCACCGCGACCGAGACGCTGACCGAAACGGCGACCGAGCTGAAGCTGACGCCCCCCGACCCCGTGCCGGTCGTCACCGCGGAGAAGGCGGCGGGGCTGGTGCCCGTCGACGACTCCACCCGGTCGAAGCTGGAGGAGCGGGTCGACGGGTTCGTCCAGGACCTGGTGGCGCAGGACGTGAACTCGCCGGAGTTCGGCCGGCGCGTCGACGCGATCACCGCCATGGGGCAGAAGGAGATACGCGAGGCGGCGGGCCAGTCGAACCGCTTCCTCGACCGGCCGGTGCGCGCGATGGACAAGGACGCCGGCGTCGGCGCGGACCTGGCCCAGCTCCGCCGCGTGATCGAGGACCTCGACCCGGGCAAGAAAGGCAATCTGCTGGCGCCCAAGAAGCTGTTCGGGATGATCCCGTTCGGCAGCAAGATGCGCGACTATTTCGACGGGTATAAGTCCTCGCAGACGCACATCGCGCAGATCCTGAAGTCGCTCCAAAGCGGCAAGGACGAGCTGTTGATGGACAACGCCGCCATCGACACCGAGCGCGCGAACCTGTGGGCCGCGATGGGCCGGCTGGAGCAGATGATCTACCTGTCCAAGGTCATGGACGCGCGCCTGGAGGAGAAGGCGAACGAGCTCGACCACAGCGACCCCGCCAAGGCGCGCGCGATCCGGGAGTCGGCGCTGTTCTACACGCGGCAGCGGACGCAGGACCTGCTGACGCAGATGGCGGTGACGGTCCAGGGTTATCTCGCGCTCGACCTGGTCAAGAAGAACAACGTCGAGCTGGTGAAAGGCGTCGACCGCGCGTCGACGACCACCGTCTCGGCGCTGCGCACGGCCGTCACGGTGGCGCAGGCGCTGACCAACCAGAAGCTGGTGCTGGAGCAGATCACCGCGCTCAACACGACCACCGCGAACATCATCGACTCGACGGGCAAGCTCCTGAAGGACAACACGGCGCGCATCCACGAGCAGGCGGCGTCGGCGACGATCCCCTTGGAGACGCTGAAGCGCGCGTTCCAGAACATCTACGACACGATGGACGCGGTCGACACGTTCAAGCTGAAGGCGCTCGACTCGATGAAGACCACCGTCGACGCGCTGTCGGGCGAGGTGGAGCGCTCGCGCGGCTATATCGCGCGCGCTGAGGGGGCGGCGCAGGGCGCGCTGCCCGGGCCGAGCGGCGCGCAGTTCAAGCTGGAATCGGTGTGATGGCCCGCGACTATTCGGACGTCGACGCGCAGATCGAGCGCGCGCGCGAGGTGATGGCGCGCATCGGGTCCGATTACGCCGGCACGGGCAAGCGCGTGCGGCGGAAAGCGCGATCGGCGGCGCGCAAGTTGCAGCGCATCCTGATCGCCAACGCGCTGATCCTGATCGCGGCGATGATGTTCGGGCTGATCATCGCCCCGCTAGGGCTGTTCGGCGGGCTGGCGGTGATGCTGCTGATGGCGGCGGTGACGCTGGGCATCGCGCTGGCGCCCTCCGAGCGCGCGCCGACGGAGCGGAAGCTGCGGGAGGTCGACCTGAAGGCGCTGCCCGCGCAGACCGAGCGCTGGCTGGAGGCGCAGCGTCCCGCCCTGCCCCCGCCCGCCCGGACGCTGGTGGACCAGATCGGCGTCAGGCTGGAGACGCTGTCGCCGCAGCTGGGCGGCGTGCCCGACGACGGCGAGGCGGCGTACGAGCTCCGCCGTTTGATCGGCGAGCAGCTTCCGGCGTTCGTGGGCGATTACCAGAAGGTGCCGCCGCCGTTGCGCGGCCAGGCGCGGAACGGCCGCACGCCGGACGCGCAGCTGGTCGATGGGCTGAAGCTGATCGACCAGGAGATCGCGGCGATGACCGCGCGGCTGGCGCAGGAGAAGCTCGACTCGCTCCAGACGCGCGGGCGCTACCTCGAGATGAAGTACAAGGACGGGGAGGCCTGACCTCCCCTACCTGGAAAGGGAGGGGTCGGGGGTGGGTGGACGCGACCACGTGCGTTCAGCATCTGGCCGGTCGCTTCCCCGGCGACCGCATCCCGTCGGCCTACCCCCAGCCCCTCCCTTTCCAGGGAGGGGAGAGAGTCAGACCAGCACCGCCTCCGCCCGTGGGCCGAGCCGCGCGATGGCGGCGTGGTGGATACCGGGCGCGCAGGTGACGACGCCGAAGGCTTGCGGGTCGGGCTTGTTGAAGGCGAGCGTGCGGCCGAGCGCGTCCGTCACGGCCGCGCCCGCTTCGGCCGCGATCAGGGCGGCGGCGGCGATGTCCCATTCATTGCCCCAGCGGATGGTGGCGACGAGGTCCGCCTCGTCGCAGGCGACCATCGCCATGCGGAGCGCGATCGAGTTGGGCTTCACGACGGGCGTCAGGTCGCGGTCGGCCTTGGGCAGCGCGTCCGAGGGCACGCGGGCGCCGGGGAGCTCGGTCCGGGCGCTCGCCTGAAGGGCGACGCCGTTGCGCGTCGCGCCCTGCCCCAGCACCGCGCGCCAGGACTCGCGCCGTGCAGGCGCGTCGAGCACGCCCAGGACGACGCGGCCCTCCTCGACCAACGCGATCGACACCGCCCAGCCGGTGCGGCCGCGGATGTAGTCGCGCGTCCCGTCGATCGGGTCGACGACCCAGACGCGGGCTCGGGACAGGCGGTCGGGGTCGTCCACCGTCTCCTCCGACAGCCAGCCCGCGTCGGGGAGCAGCGCCATGAGCCGGACGCGGAGCATGCGGTCGACGTCGAGGTCGACCTCGCAGACGGGGCTGCCGGGCTCCTTCTCCCAACGGCGGAAGTCGGTGCGCCAGCGGGAGAGCGCCATCTGCCCGGCCTCGTGCGCGGCTTGCGCCACGGCGGGGAGGAGGTCAGCCGCCGGCAACCGTCATCCCGTCGACGCGGATCGTGGGCACGTTGGTCCCGTAGCGGAACTCGAGGTTGTTGGCCGGCGTAAGCTGGCGGAACATGTCCTTGAGGTTGCCGGCGATCGTGAACTCCGCGACGGGGCCGGCGATCCGGCCGTCCACGATGCGGAAGCCGGCGGCGCCGCGGCTGTAATCGCCGGTGACGCCGTTCACGCCCTGGCCGATCAGCTCGGTCACGTAGACGCCTTGCGCGATGTCGGCCAGCAGCGTCGAGACGGGCATGACGCCCGGTTCCATG
>DASVSW010000264.1:0-6734 GCA_036387895.1 Sphingomonas sp. | reverse complement strand
CCGAGGCGCCGTCGGAGAGCTGGCTGGCATTGCCCGCGGTGACGCTCGTTCCCGGCCCGCTGAACGCGCCGCCACCCCACACCGTCTTGAGCCCGCGTAGGCCCTCGACGGTGGTGCCGGGGCGGATGCCCTCGTCCTGCGACAGCGTGACGGTCTCCGTGCCGGTGCGGTTGCCCTCCTTGTCGAACAGCGCCTTTTCGACGGTGATCGGCACGATCTCCTCGGAAAACGCGCCGCGGGCGAGGGCGGCGGCGGCGCGCTGCTGCGATTGCGCGCCGTATTCATCCTGTGCCTCGCGGGAGATGCCGTAGCGCTCGGCCACGATCTCGGCGGTCTCGATCATCGGGATGTAGGCGGCGGGCGCGCGGTCGGTCACCGACTTGTTGACGTATCGCGGCGCGTCCTTGGTGACGGTGAAGCTGATCGACTCCATGCCGCCCGCCAGCGCGACATCGATCTCGTCGCAGATGATCGACCGCGCCGCGAGCGCGACGGCGGTCAGGCCCGAGCCGCATTTCCGGTCGAGAGTGAACGCCGGCACCGATCGCGGCAGGTCGGCGGCGAAGGTCGCCATGCGCCCGGCGTTCCCGCCTTGCGTCCCCCATTGGTTGCCCACGCCCCAGAACAGCTCGTCGACGCGCGCGGGGTCGATGCCGGCGCGCTCCACGGCGGCGTTGACGACGTGCGCGGCGAGCACCGGGGCCTCCGTCGCGTTGAACGCGCCGCGATAGGCCTTGCCGATGCCGGTGCGGGCGGTGGAGACGATCGCGGCTTCGCGCATGGGGTGGCCTCTTCGAAGATCGGGTATGCCCCTTCCTACCCGCTCGCTCTGAGCTTGTCGAAGGGCTGTTCTTCTCCCCGCGAACGTAACAAGGGCGGTGCTCAGACAGGCTAAGAACGAACGGAGCAGGGATGAGCGTCACCACCACGAAGGACGGCCACGTCGCCGTCGTCACCTTCGCCCGGCCACCGCACAACTTCGCCGACCTCGCGCTGATCGAGGCGATCGGGGCGGCGTTCGACGCGTGCGACGCCGACGCACAAGTACGCGCGATCCTGTTGCGGTCCGAGGGCCGCGTGTTCTGCGCAGGCGCGGATCTGGTGAACGCGAATCCTGTCGCGGACGGGGTCAAAGAGGAGCGGAACCCGTTCTACGTCGCGGCCGCCAAGCTGTTCGGGGTGGGCAAGCCTGTCGTGGCGCAAGTGCAAGGTTCGGCGGTGGGGGCCGGGCTGGGGCTGTCGCTCGTGGCCGATTTCCGCGTCGCGGCGCCTGAAGCGCGGTTCGTGGCGAACTTCGTCCAGCTCGGTTTCCATCCCGGCTTCGGCATCTCGGCGGTGCTGGAGCGGATCGTTGGTAAACAGCGGGCGCATTTGATGCTCCTCACCGGCCGGCGAATCGGGGGCGAGCAGGCGTTCGAATGGGGCTTGGCCGACCAGCTGGCGCCCTTGGACGGGCTGGATGCGGCGGCGATGGCGCTGGCGCAGGAGATCGCGACGGGCGCGCCGCTCGCGGTGCGGTCGACCCGGGCGACGCTGCGCGGCGACCTACGCGCGCTCGTCGAGCGGCAGACCGACCATGAACTGGCCGAGCAGGCTTGGCTGCAGAAGACGCGCGATTTCGCCGAAGGCGTGAAGGCGGTCGTGGAGCGGCGGCCGGGGCGGTTCACGGGGGAGTGATCCGGGGTCACGCCGCGGCGAAGCCGCGTCGTCGATTGACACGCGCGAACGAGAGTCGCACGGCCGTCGGCCGCGCCTGCACCCGTCAGCGCATCAGCACCAGCTCTTCGGCCATCGTCGGATGCAGCGCGACCGTCGCGTCGAAGTCCGCCTTGGTCAGCCGCGCCTTGATCGCGATGGCGGCTCCCTGCAGGATCTCCGGCGCGTCGGGGCCGATCATGTGCAGGCCCACGATCCGCTCCGAGTCGCCGTCGCAGATCATCTTGTAGAGCGCGCGCTCGTTACGGCCCGCCAGCACGTTCTTCATCGGGCGGAAGTCGCTCGTGTAGACCTTGACGGAGCCAAGCGTGTTCTTGGCCTCGCCCTCCGTCATGCCGACGGCGGCGATGGGCGGGTGGCTGAAGACCGCGCTCGGCACGTTCGTGTAGTCCACTCGGTGCGGCTTGTTCCCGAACGCCGTGTCCGCGAAGGCCTGGCCCTCGCGGATCGCGATGGGGGTGAGCTGGATGCGGTTGGTCACGTCGCCGATCGCGTAGACGCTGTCGCAGGTGGAGCGGTTGTCGGCGTCGACGACCACCGCGCCGTTGCGGTCGAGCTCGACGCTCGCGTTCTCCAGCCCCAGTCCGCGGGTGTTGGGCGCGCGACCGGTTGCGAACATGACCAGGTCGACCGTGATCGGGTCGTGGCCGGTCATCGACACGGTGAACGAGCCGTCCTCGTTCTTCTCGACCCGCTCGAAGTTCGCGTTGAAGCGGAAGTCGATGCCCTTCAGCATCGAGATGTGCACCAGCCGGTCCCGGATCTGCGTGTCGTAGCCGCGCAGGATCACGTCCGACCGGTTCATCAGCGTCACGTGGGAGCCCAGCTCGTTGAAGATGCCGGCGAACTCGTTGGCGATGTAGCCCGCACCCGCGATCAGCACGCGTTTGGGGATGGCGGGAAGGTGGAACGCCTCGTTGGAGGTGATGCCGTGCTCGTTGCCGGGGAAGTCGGGGATCACCGGATGCGCCCCGACCGCGATGAGGATCACGCGCGCGCTGATCTCGCGGCCGCTCGCGGTCACCACCGAGTGCGGGCCGGTGACCGTGACGCGCTCATGGACGATCTCGACGCCGTAGTTCTCGAGCGTCGTCGTGTAGGCCTGGTTCAGGCGGTCCACGTCGGCCAGCACGTTGTCGCGCAGCGTCGGCCAGTGGAAATCGCACTCCGGCACATCCCAGCCGAACCGGCGCGCGTCCTTCAGGTCCTCGGCGAAGTGCGCGCCGTAGATCAGCAGCTTCTTAGGGACGCAGCCCCTGATGACGCAGGTGCCGCCGACGCGGTGCTCCTCGGCGACCGCCACGCGCGCGCCATGCGCCGCCGCCACCCGCGACGCGCGCACGCCGCCCGAGCCTGCGCCGATGGTGAGGAGGTCGTAGTCGTACTCTTCAGGCATCAGTCGAGCCCCGCCCGCCGGATCAGGTCGGTGGTCGACGGGTCGAATTCGCCGCCTCCCTGTCCCGCCGCCTTCGCCATCTCCTTGCCGAGCTCCACGCCGAACTGGTCGAAGCTGTTGATGCCGAGCAGCACGCCCGACACGAACACGCGGTGCTCGTAAAAGGCGATCAGCGCGCCCAGCGTACGAGGGTCGAGCTGGTCGAGGAGGATGGTCGAGCTCGGACGGTCGCCGGAATAGCTGCGCGCGGGGTCGTCGGCCTGCTTGCCCTTCATCAGCGCCGCGCCCTGCGCGAAGGCGTTGAGCAGAAGCTGGCGGTGGTGCTCCTCGTCCTGGATGTCGCCGGGTTCGACCACAGCGACGAACTCGACGGGGATAAGGTGCGTGCCCTGGTGGAGCAGCTGGAACACCGCGTGCTGCGCGTCGGTGCCGACCCCGCCCCAGGTGATGGGCGCGGTGGGGCGGCCGACGGGCTCGCCAGCGACCGTCACGCCCTTGCCGTTCGACTCCATCTCGAGTTGCTGGAGATAGCTCGGCAGAAGGCGCAGCCGCTCGTCATAGGCGAAGGTCGCCCGAGTCTCCGCGCTGCGGGCTTGCGTATAGTAGAGGTCGGCGAAGGCGGCGAGCGCCGGCGCGTTCTCGTGGAGCGCCGACAGCCGGAAGTGCCGGTCCATCTCGGCCGCGCCGTCGAGCAGGTCGGCGAAGGCGTCCCAACCGAGCTTCACCGCGGCGGGGAAGCCGATCGACGACCAGAGCGAGTAGCGCCCGCCCACGCCTTCCGAGAACGGCAGCACGCGCGTCTCGTCGACGCCCCACTCGCCGGCCTTGGCCGGCGCCGCGGTCAGCGCCACGACGCGGCCGTACGGGTCCTCGACGCCGTGCTCGGTCATCCAGGCGACCGCCGAATTGGCGTTGAGCAAAGTCTCGGTGGTGGTGAAGGTCTTGGAGGCCACGACCAGGAGCGTCGCGTGCGGGTCGAAGCGCGCGAACGCCTCCTCCAGCGCCTGGCCGTCGACGTTGGAGACGATGGCGACGTCGTAGCGATCGTTCTCGCGCCCGAGCGCGTCGACGAGCAGGTCCGGCCCGAGCGCCGATCCGCCGATGCCGATGTGGAGGACGTGGCGGATCGGGCCGAAGGCGTCCGCCTCGATCGCGTCGATCAGCGCGCGCATCCGCGCCTGCTGACCGCGCGCGCGGTCTACGGACTCCTGCTTGCCCTCGCCGCGCTCGGCGGTGTGCTCGACGGGGCGGTCCTCCGTGATGTTCACATGCTCGCCGCGGAACATCGCCTCGCGCCGGCCCGCCAGGTCCGCCTGTTTCGCCAAGCGCTCGAAGGCAGCGACAGCGTCGGCGGTCAGGTGCGTCTTTGACCAGTCGAAATGGATGCCCGCCACGTCGAGCGACAAGCGCGCCAATCGGTCGGGATCGTGGGCGAACAGACGGTCGAGCCGGACTTGCGGCAAGGCTTCGATCGCGGACCAGTCGACGGCCATGGACGTGCGCTCCCTTTCGTGTCGGGCGCAGGTAATGCGCGCCGCGGGCGAACGCCAACCGGAAAACCCGGCGCGCCGTGTCGGCCGACGAACTTGACGCCTCCGCGCATCCCGCGCACGACCCGGAACGATGGCCACCAAAGCGAAACGGTCGGAGACCGGCGGCACCCTCGGTTTCCTTCTCAAGCTGGCGCTCTTCGTCTTCCTGTTCCGCAGCCTGATCGTCGCGCCCTTCTCCATCCCGTCGGAGTCGATGCTGCCCAAGCTCTTGATCGGCGACTATCTGCTCGTGACCAAGTGGAACTACGGCTACACGCGATGGTCCTTCCCGTGGGGGATCGTCCCCTTCGACGGCCGCGTGCTCGCCAGCCGGCCCGAGCGCGGCGACGTGGCGGTGTTCCGGTCCAATCCCGGGTTCGACCACGACGTCATCAAGCGCGTGATCGGCCTGCCCGGCGATACGGTGCAGATGCGCCGCGGCCAGCTTTTCCTGAACGGCCGCCCGGTGCCGAAGGAGCGGGTCGCGGATTTCACGCTGCCCGTCAGCCCGAACTACGGCTGTCCGTCCCAGTACCGCGACGGCGGCTCCTGCCGCTACGCCCGCTTCCGCGAGACGCTGCCGGGCGGGCCGAGCTACTTCGTGCTCGACCAGGGGAACTTCCCACAGGCGGACGACACGGGCGTCTACACGGTGCCGGCGGAGCATCTGTTCATGATGGGCGACAACCGCGACAATTCCGGCGACAGCCGCTTCTCGCCGCCGGTGGGCTTCGACTTCGTGCCGATGACCAGCCTGGAAGGGAAGGCGGCGCTGATCTTCTTCTCGACGGACGGCTCGGCGAGCTGGCTGAGGCCGTGGACCTGGTTCACGGCAGCGCGGCCGGAGCGCACCGGAGGCACCTTTGAGTGATCTCGGCGCCTGGCTCACGGGGCTGTTCGGCCGCGAGCCGCGCGATCTCGACCGGTTCCGCCGCGCGCTCACCCATTCGAGCCATGGCGGAGACGATTACGAGCGCCTGGAGTTCTTAGGCGACCGCGTGCTGGGCTTGAGCATGGCGGAGTGGCTGTACGAGCTGTTCCCCGACGAGCCGGAAGGGAACCTGTCCAAGCGGTTCAACGCGCTCGTCTCGGGCGTGGTCTGCGCCGAGGTCGCCCGCGAGCTGGGCGCGCGCGACCGTCTGATCCTGGGCAAGCAGGCGAGGGACGACGGGGCGGACGACAGCGACAATGTGCTCGGGGATGTGCTCGAGTCTCTGCTCGGCGCCTTCTATCTCGAGGCGGGGCTGGAGGAGGCGCGCGCCTTCGTCCGGCGCGTCTGGGCGGACCGGGTCCATGTCACCGACCGCGCGCCCCAGCATCCCAAGTCGCAGCTGCAGGAATGGGCCGCCGCCAACAACCGCGCGACCCCGGCGTACGAAGTGGTCGAACGGTCCGGCCCGCAACACGCGCCGCGCTTCACCGTCCAGGTCAGGATCGGCCGACAATTGGAGGCGAGCGCCACCGGGGCCAGCAAGCAGGAAGCGGAGACGGCGGCGGCCAAAGCGTTGCTGGACCAGGTGCGCGAGGCGCAGCCGGCGAAGCGGCGCAGGCGGGTCGGCTGACCTCTTCGGCCGTCCCGACTTCGGCCGGGGTGACGATCCGACGCCGAACCCCTAGGTGCGGCCCATGAACGAGATCCAACAACGCTGCGGCCTCGTCGCCGTGGTCGGCGCGCCCAACGCCGGCAAGTCCACGCTGGTCAACGCGCTGGTCGGGCAGAAAGTGGCGATCGTCAGCCCCAAGGCGCAGACCACGCGCGCGCGGCTGCTCGGCGTGGCGATCGAGGGCGACGCGCAGATCCTGCTCGTCGACACGCCCGGCATCTTCGAGCCGCGCCGTCGCCTCGACCGGGCCATGGTCGCCGCGGCCTGGGAAGGAGCGGAAGGGGCCGACGTGCTCGCGCTGGTGGTCGACGGCAAGACCGGCGTGGGCGCGAAGGTGACGGGCATCGCCGAACGCATCGCGCACCGGCCGGAGCCCAAGCACCTGGTGCTGAACAAGGTGGACGTGGCCGACAAGGCGAAGCTGCTCGGCCACGCGCAAAAGCTGAACGCCGCCGTGCCGTTCGCCGAAACTTGGTTCGTCAGCGC
>DASVSW010000263.1:0-4914 GCA_036387895.1 Sphingomonas sp. | reverse complement strand
CGCCCTCGATCAGCTCGATCGGCTTCAGCCACTGCTCGAACAGGCGCTGGCCGGCCGATTCGCGCAGCGAAGCGCGCACCCGGCCCCATGCCCGGGCCTGTTCGCTCTCCTGCGCCGTCATCCGCCCTTGTTGCACGCGCGTCTCCCCTGTCGGCCCGGCGCTTCCCCTGCGCCTGGGCCGTGGTTTTCGATCGGCAAAGTCTTTCCCGTCGCCGGATCAGACAGATCCGACGTCCAAATCAACCGCTGCTGGTCAGTCGCGCACGGCGAACGCCTGCGCTGGTATTCCCGGTTATGAACCCGCCAACGAGCCGATCAAGTCACGGCTCCGACCCCATCCTGAAATAATCGGGATTGACAGGCCGAAGGGCGCGGAAATGCGTCGAAAAAAATGATAACACGTTGCTTTATTGACGTTTTCCGGCCCAATCAGCGGGACCGGGCACCGGGCGGTGCTGATTCGAATCAGGACGAATCGTTGGAAATCCGCGATTTACGACGGTTTCGTTACGGCCGGGGCACGAACACGAAAAGCCCGCCGGGGATGCTCCCCGGCGGGCTCTGGCAACATGGATTTACGAGGGTGTCAGGCCAGCGCGGAGACGCGCTTGGTCAGCCGCGAGAACTTGCGCGCGGCGGTGTTCTTGTGGACCACGCCCTTAGCGACGCCGCGGGCCAGCTCCGGCTGCGCGGCCGCGAGCGCGGCGGCGGCGGCGGTTTTGTCGCCCAGCTCGAGCGCGGCCTCGACCTTCTTCACGAAGGTGCGGATGCGGCCGACGCGCGCGCCGTTGATCTCGGCGCGACGCGCGTTGCGACGGATACGCTTCTTTGCCTGCGGCGTGTTCGCCATTTACGTCCTCTGGTCTTTCGAAATGGAAAGAGAGCGCGGAAGCGGACTTCGCGCTCTCGAAGTGGGCGGGCCTTAGCGATCGGGCCCATCACCGTCAACCGCGCTGACAGGCGGGACACCAGAAGGTCGACCGGCCCGGATCGACGCGGCGGCGCACCGTGGCGCCGCAACCGCACGCCGCGCCCTCGCGTCCGTAGACGCGCCAGTCCTTGGCGAAATAGCCGAGCTCGCCGTCGGGGCGGGCGTAGTCGCGGATCGTCGACCCGCCCGCGGCGATCGCGGCGGTCAGCACCGCGCGGATCGCGTCCACCAGCCGTTCGAGCCGGGGGACCGCGATCCGCCCGGCGG
The DNA here is from genome assembly GCA_036387895.1 of Sphingomonas sp. Taxonomy (GTDB): domain Bacteria; phylum Pseudomonadota; class Alphaproteobacteria; order Sphingomonadales; family Sphingomonadaceae; genus Sphingomonas. The sequence goes on along the minus strand of DASVSW010000263.1, from coordinate 3,716 downwards.
CCCGGTTCGGCGCGATGCGCGCTATGTTGAGCGCTTCGCAGACGTAGATGTTGCCTAGCCCCGCCACGACCCGCTGGTCGAGCAGCAGCGCCTTCACCGGCGCGACGCGTCGGTCGAACGCGCGAAGCAGGTGGGCCGCCGTCAGCTCCTCGCCCAAGGGCTCGGGGCCCATCGTCGTGAACGGGGGATAGCCGGGCAGATCGGCGGTGCGGTGGAGGTGCACGAAGCCGAAGCGCCGCGGATCGTTCAACGTCACCGCGCGCCCGTCGTCGAGCTCGAGCAGCAGATGGTCGTGCTTGTCCGGCAGCTCCGGATCGACGCGCCACCGGCCCGACATGCCGAGGTGGAAGATCAGCGACTCGCCGCGTTCGGTGTGGATCAGCCCGTATTTCGCGCGCCGGCCGAGGCCGGTGACGGTCGCCCCCGTCAGCCGCTGGCCGAGATCGACGGGAAAGGGATGGCGGAGGTCGGGGCGGTTGACCACGACGCGCGCGACGCGGCGCCCTTCGAGCACGGGCGCGAGGCCGCGGACGGTGGCTTCGACTTCGGGGAGTTCGGGCATCGTCCCCGCGATATGGGGCGGCGAGCGCCCGCCGGCCACATGGCGCGGGCGCGAGACAGGTGTGATGCTTCCGGCGGCGCCCGCCTTTGCGCGAACGGCCCTCCCCCGCTACAGCCCGCGCCATGAACGACACCGTCTCCTTCGGCTACCAGGACGTCACTCCCGAAGAGAAGACGGCGCGCGTCGGCGGCGTGTTCACCTCGGTGGCGGGCAGCTACGACCTGATGAACGACGCCATGTCGGCGGGCATGCACCGTTTGTGGAAGGACCGCTTCGTCCGCCGCGTCCAGCCGCGGCCGGGCGAGCAGATCCTGGACATGGCGGGCGGCACGGGGGACATCGCGTTCCGTCTGGCCAGGTTGGGCGCCGGCGTCACGGTCGCCGACATCAACCCCGCCATGCTCGAGGTCGGCGTCGAGCGCGCGGCGGAACGGGGCATCGACGGGCTGGTCTGGACGGAGGCGAACGCGGAGACGCTGCGCTTCCCCGACCGCTTCTTCGACGCTTACACCATCGCCTTCGGCATCCGGAACGTCACGGACATCCCGGCCGCGCTCCGCGAGGCGCATCGTGTGCTCCGCCGCGGCGGCCGGTTCTTCTGCCTGGAGTTCTCGACCACGACCTGGCCGGGCTTCGCTGACCTGTACGATGCCTATTCGCACCGGCTGGTGCCCAGGCTGGGCCAGCTGCTGGCGGGCGACGCCGACAGCTACCGCTACCTGATCGAGTCGATCCGGCGCTTCCCCGACATGCCGGCCTTCGAGGCCATGATCCGCGACGCCGGCTTCGTCCGGACGCGCGCGGAGCCGATCATGGGCGGGTTGGTCGCGATCCATAGCGGGTGGCGGATCTGACCTCTTGACCTCCTCGGTCACGCACATCGCCCGCCTCGCGCGGTGGTGCCGTATCCTGGCGCGCCACGGGGCGCTGCTCGGGATCGAGCGCGATCCGAACGCGCCCGCGGCGGTGCGGCGGCTGGCGCGGGTGGCGCGGTTCGGCGCGCGGGTGCCGGCCGTGCCCCGCTACGCCGAAGCGTTCCAGGCGATCGGGCCCGCGGCGATCAAGCTGGGTCAGACGCTGGCGACCCGGCCCGACATCGTCGGCGAGGAGGCCGCGCTCGACCTGCAACGCTTGCAGGACCGGCTGCCCGCCCTGCCCTTCGCGTCGATCCAGGAGGCGATGGAGCGGAGCCTGCGCCGCCCCCTGTCTGACCTGTTCGAGAGCATCGACCCGGAGCCGATCGGCGCGGCGTCGATCGCGCAGGTGCACCGCGCGGTCACCACCGACGGCCGGGACGTCGCGGTCAAGGTCTTGCGCCCCGGCGTCGCCGAGGAGTTCGCCCGCGCCATCGAGACCTATGAATGGGCGGCCGCGCAGGCGGAGGCGATCGGCGGCGAGCTCGCCAGGCTGCGCCCGCGGCTGACGATCGCGACCTTCAAGCGGTGGACCGCCCGCGAACTCGACTTCCGGCGCGAGGCGGCGTCGGCGTCCGAGCTGTCGGAGGCGATGACCGCCGAGCCCGACTTCGTCGTCCCCGAGATCGACTGGCGTCGCACGACGACGACCGTGCTGACGCTGGCCTGGGTCGACGGGATCAAGCTGTCGCACCGGCGTGCGCTGATCGAGGCGGGGTACGACACGCACGCCATGGCCGAGCTGCTGGTGCACGCCTTCCTGCGCCAGGCGATCGCCGAGGGGTTCTTCCACGCCGACCTCCATCAGGGCAACCTGTTCGCGCTGCCGGGCGGGCGCATCGCCGCGATCGACTTCGGCATCATGGGCCGGCTCAGCCGGCAGGCGCGCGTCTGGCTGGCGGAGATCCTGTACGGCCTGATCACCGGCGATTACCGCCGCGTCGCCGAGATCCATTTCGAAGCGGGCTACGTGCCCGCGCACCATGACGTCGACGAGTTCGCGACCGCCCTTCGCGCCGTGGGCGAGCCGATGCGCGGTCTGCCCGTCAAGGACATGTCGATGGGCGGCATGCTCGAGACTCTGTTCTCTATCACGCGCGACTTCGACATGGTGACGCAGCCGCACCTCCTGCTGCTGCAGAAGACGATGGTCGTCGTCGAGGGCGTGGCGACCTCGCTCGATCCCGACATCAACCTCTGGGACGTGGCGGCCCCCTACCTCACGACATGGATCCGCGACGAGCTGGGGCCGGAGGCGAAGGTCGCCGACCGGTTGATCGCCGATCTGCGCACGCTGGCGACGCTGCCCGAGCTGGTCCGCCGCGTCGAACAGCGCTTCCTGCCCCCGCCCGGCGGCGAGCCCCCCGCCCCGCCGCTCGCGCGCGTCGAGGTGGTGGGCCTCAAGATCGGGTGGCGCTACGCGGCGGTGGCGCTGGCGGCCGCGGCGACGAGCGTGGTCGCCACGATCGCGGTGGTCGGGTGAGCGAGCCGCGGCCGTTCTGGCTGGCGGAGCCGTCGCGCTTCGCCGGGATGCCGCGCGACCGGGCGCGGGCGGCGCTGGCGTCGCTGGTCCTGCTGCTCGCGGCGACGCTGCTGGCGCTGGGCGCGCCCAGCCCGCCGCCGGTCAGCGGCGAGCCCGAGCGCCGGACGGAGGACCGGGGCGACATCATCCTCTACGAGACGATCGTCGAACGCGTCCGGCACGGGGGCGACTATTATCCCATCGTGGCCGATGCGCTCAGGAACGGCGACTACCCGCTCAAACCCTTCATCACCTTCCGGCTGCCGACGCTGGCGATGGTGCAGGCGCGGTTGCCGGAGGGCGGGGCGACCCCGCTCCTGTTCGCGTTGGCCGCGGCGACGGCGCTGGCGTGGTGGACGCGCCTGTCGCCGGCCTTCGCCCGGGCGCCGCCGCGGATCGTCGCGGTGCTGCTGCTCGGTGCTGGCATGCTCGTCTTCGTCCAGCGCGAGCTGGTCGCGTTCCACGAGGTGTGGGCGGGACTCCTGATCGCGCTGTCCCTGGCGCTCCGCCGGCCGGGGCGCTGGGTCGAGTCGGTCGCGTTCGGGCTGGCGGCGATGCTGGTGCGCGAGACGGCGGCGCTCTACGTCGGCGTGATGGCGGTCGCGGCGTGGTTGGAAGGCGAGCGGCGCGAGGCGCTAGGCTGGGCGATCGCCACGGCTGTGTTCGCCGCGGCGGTCGCGGCGCACGCCCAGGCGGTGGCGCTCGTCGTGCGCCCGCT
>DASVSW010000262.1:0-4503 GCA_036387895.1 Sphingomonas sp. | reverse complement strand
GAACTTGGCCTCGGCGCGGCGCTCGACAAGGTGGTCGTGGCGGCGGCGATAGGCGATGAGGTCGCGGATCGTCCCGATCTTCAGCCCATGGAGCTGCGCGAAGGCGACCAGGTCGTCCATCCGCGCCATGGTGCCGTCGTCGTTCATGATCTCGCAGATCACGCCCGACGGGTTCAGCCCCGCGAGCCGCGAGACGTCGACCGCCGCCTCGGTATGCCCTGCGCGCACCAGCACGCCGCCGTCGCGCGCGACCAGCGGGAACACGTGGCCGGGGGTGACGATTTCCTCGCGGCCTTTGGAGCTGTCGATCGCGACCGCGATGGTGCGCGCGCGGTCGGCGGCCGAGATGCCGGTCGTGACGCCGTCGCGCGCCTCGATCGAGACGGTGAACGCGGTCTCGTGACGGGTGCCGTTGTTGCGGCTCATGAGGTCGAGGCCGAGCTCGTCGACGCGGCGCTTGGTCATGGCGAGGCAGATCAGGCCGCGGCCGTGGCGGGCCATGAAGTTGATCTTCTCGGGCGTGGCCATCTGGGCGGGGATGACGAGGTCGCCTTCGTTCTCCCGGTCCTCGTCGTCGACCAGGATGAACATGCGGCCGTTCTTGGCCTCGTCGATGATCTCCTCGGGCGACGACAGGAAGCCGTGGCGAAGGCGCGAAAGCTCGGGGTTAGCGGCCACGGTAATGCTCCATGCGGTGGAGGTAACGGGCGAGGACGTCGATCTCGATATTGACGGCCTGGCCCGGCTCGAGCGCGCCGAGCGTCGTCGCGCCCTGGGTGTGCGGGATGAGGTTGATCGAGAAGCGTGTCGCGTCCGGATCGTCCTCGACCGCGTTCACCGTCAGCGATACGCCGTCGACCGTCACCGACCCCTTGGGCGCCAGAAAGGGCGCTAGGTCGGAGGGCACGCGGAAGGCGATGCGCTTCGAATCGCCGTCCGGCTCCACCGCGACGACCTCCGCGACGCCGTCGACATGGCCGGTGACGATGTGCCCGCCCAGCTCGTCGCCGAGCTTCATCGCGCGTTCGAGGTTGAGGCGGCGGCCTTGCGTCCACTGCCCCTGAGCGGTGCGGGACACGGTCTCGCCCGACACGTCGACAGCAAACCAGTTCGGGCCCTTGTCGACGACGGTCAGGCAGACGCCGGAGCAGGCGATCGACGCGCCGAGGTCGACGGACGCGGTGTCGTAGGCGGTCTCGACCACGATCCGCGCGTCGCCGCGCGGCTCGACGGCGCGGACGGTGCCGATGTCGGTGATTATGCCGGTGAACATGCGCTCCGCTCGTAGACCTCCAGCCGGTCCGCGCCAAGGGCGCGCGCGTCCTGGAGCCGCCAGCGGCCATGGGCGGCGGCTAACTCGCTCAGCCCGATGTCGCCGATCGCGGGCGGCCCGCTCCCGAGCAGGATCGGCGCGCGGTAGAGGAGGAGCCGGTCGACCAGGTCCGCGCGCAGGAAGGCCGCCGCGGCACCCGCGCCGCCTTCGATCATGAGGTGGTCGACGTCTGCGAGGTCGGCGATGGCGTGGGGGGAGGCGATGGACGTCCAACCATCCGCCTCGACGGAACGGGAGGAGAGGAGCACCCGCCGCGGCGACCTTCCCTCCAGTCTCTCCAACCGCACGTCCAATCGCGGCCGGTCCGCCTCCCACGTCCCCCGCCCGACCAGGATCGCCTCGTGCCGGCTCCGCTCCAGATGCGCGTGGGCGCGCGACTCCGGTCCGGTGATCCAGCGCGACTCGCCGCCGGCGAGCGCGATGCGGCCGTCGAGCGAGGTGGCGAGCTTGAGTGTGACGTGCGGCCGCCCGAGCGCGCGGCGCGTCAGGAACCCCGCCATCGACCGCCGCGCCTCGTCGGCCCCCACGCCGACCTCGACCGCGATCCCGGCCGCTCGGAGCCTGGCGAAACCGCCGCCGTCGGTGCGCGGGTCGGGATCGCCGATCGCCGCCACGACGCGCGCCACCCCCGCTTGCGCCAGCAGGTCCGAGCAGGTCGGCCCCCGCGTCGACCGGTGCGCGCAGGGTTCGAGCGAGGTGTAGCAAGTCGCGCCGCGCGACTGGATGCCCGCCCCGGCCAGCGCCATCGCCTCGGCGTGCGGCCGCCCGCCCGGCTGGGTCCAGCCGCGCCCGACGACGACCCCGTCGCGCACGAGGACGCAGCCGACGTTCGGGTTGGGCGCGGTCCGCCCGCGCCCGCGTGTCCCGAGCGCCAGCGCGGCCGCCATCCAGCGCGCGTCGTTCAGAAGCCGTAGCTTTCCAGCCGGTCGTCGAGCCGCTTGAACGCCGCCTGGCGCTCGGCTTGGCGCTTGGCGCGCTCGGCGAGCCGCTTCTCCTTGGCGGCCTGGTCCACCTTCTGCTGCGCCATGATCTCGGCGTCGGTGCGGTCGAGCCGGTACTGTTCGACGTAGATGATGTCGGGCCGGTAGACGGGCTCGGCATAGCTGTCGCGCATGAACGCCCAGATCAGCGTCAGGGTCACGACCATGGAGAGCACGAGGAAGCCCAGCTCATAAGGCTGGCGGGTGCCGAGGAACCGGCGCAGGTCACGGATCGCGCGGACCGGCGAGAAGCGGCTGAGATAATCCATGGGCAGGATGTAGGCGCGGGGCGCGTCGGATGCGACCCCGCGCGGCTCCTACGCGTTCAGCGGCGCATGCTGGAACACGTCCCCCACTGGCTCGGCCGCGCCCTGTCGGGCTTGCGCGCCGGCGTCGACAAGATCGCGATCGTCGAGCTCGGCCGCGACCTGCCCGGGCTCGAGCTGATGAGCCCCGCCTTTCCGCATGGCGGCCGGTTGCCGCCGCGCTTCACCGCCGACGGGGAAGGCGTGTCGCCGCCGTTGGTCTGGACGGCCCCGCCCGCAGGCACCGCGAGCCTCGCGCTGCTGGTGGAGGACGCGGACGCGCCGACGCCGCAGCCGATCGTCCATGCGGTGGTCTGGGGCCTGCCGGCCGATGCGGGGCGGCTGGAGGAAGGCGTCATCGCGCCCGACGGCGACGGGTGGCGCGGGCGCGACGTCGGACGGAACTCGTTCCGGCAGGAGGGCTGGCTGCCGCCCGACCCGCCGACGGGCCATGGCGAGCACCGCTACTGCTTCCAGCTCTTCGCGCTCGACGCGCGCGCGCCCGACCCGGGGGCTTCCCCGGGCCGGAGCGCGTTGACGGAGGCGATGCGCGGCCACGTCCTGGCTGCAGGGTTGCTGGTCGGCGGCTATTCCCGCGAGGAGCCCGCGGCCGCGGGGCCGGTGGGGGCCGTCGCGCCCGGCTAGCCGATCAGGCGCTCAGGCGATCGGCGGGGCGCTGATCGCGACGAGGAGCGCGGTGCTGGCGAACGCGGCGACGCCGTAGACGAGGCTGCGGATCATGACGGTATCCTTCTGATGGGCGGTCGCCGGGTTCAGGCGATCGGCAGGACGGGGACGGCGGTGGCGACCGACAGCGCGGCGAAGAAGAGCGCGGCGGCGAAGGAGACGACCGAGCGCTGGGCGGAGTGGGTGAAGGTCATGGCGTGTTTCCCTTTGGTCGGGGCGCCCCGGACCATCCGGGCCGCCCATGCCAGAGAGATTGCATGGCCTGTGCCAGTTTCACGCACGACGCCGGATCAAGCACTTAGCCGACGCGGCGGGAGCGGGTTGGCGGAACGCGCCGATCGCCGGCGCATCGCACGCCAACTCTTGGTATCAACCCATGCAGAGCCGGTCGCGCCCCGTCGACTTCGCGGTGTAGAGGAAGCGGTCGGCGCGCGAGAGCGCGAGGTCGAGCGCCTCGTCGCTCTCGACCTCCGTCAGCCCGACCGAGATGGTGACGCGTCCGATGAGCGCGTCGGTCTCGCGCGAGCGGAAGCGCTTAGCCGACACGCCCGCGCGCGCGTCCTCCAACAGCTCGGCGGCGCGCTCCAGCGACAGGTCGTGGATCAGCACCGCGAACTCCTCGCCGCCGTGGCGCGCGACGAGCTGGCCGTCGCACGACACGCGCAACGTGTCCGCGATAGCGGTGAGCACCCGGTCGCCCACGCCATGGCCGTGGCCGTCGTTGATCGCCTTGAACCGGTCGACGTCGCACAGCGCGATGCAGCGCCGTCGGCCGGGCGTGGCGCCGAACGCCTCCTCGAAGGCGCGGCGGTTGGGCAGGCCGGTCAGCGGGTCGCGACGCGCCGCGAGCCGCGCCTCCTCCAGCTTGGCGCGCAGCTCGTCGGTCTCACGCGTCGCGGACGCCAGCCGCCCTTCGGCGGCGCGGATGCGCTGCGCCATGTCGCCGGCGATCCGGGCCAGCTCCGACATGCCGATTCCGGCCTTGCTCTCGGCGCGGCGCATCTCGGCCGCGTGCTCGGCCAGGTCGCGGCCGAAGTCGCGCGTCTCGTCATGGACGGCGCGCATCAGATTGGCGAAGCCCTCCACCTGCGCATGCGTCTCGTCGACCAGCCGCCCGGCCTGGTCGCCGCCGTCGGGCGATGCGGGCGGAGACGTGACCAGCGAAGCGGGCGGGCCCAGCCGCACCGATCCGCCGAGC
>DASVSW010000261.1:0-8753 GCA_036387895.1 Sphingomonas sp. | reverse complement strand
GGCGATGTCGAGGGTTTCAGGGTTCTGCGCCGTGTGCGGATGCTCCGTGCCGGCGAAGATGCGCAGGTTGCGCATCTGCTGGCGGCCGAGCGGCCCGCGCGGGATCATCCGCTCGACAGCCTTCTCCAGCACGCGCTCCGGGAAGCGGCCTTCCAGAACCTTGGCAGCGGTGATGCCCTTGATCCCGCCGGCATAGCCGGTGTGCTTGTAATAAACCTTCTTCTCGGCCTTGTTGGACGTGAAGCGGATCTTGTCGGCGTTGATCACGATGACGTTGTCGCCGCAATCGACGTGCGGGGTGAACGACGTCTTGTGCTTGCCGCGCAGCACGTTGGCGATCACCACCGCGGCGCGGCCGACGACCAGGCCGTCGGCGTCGACGATGTGCCACTTCTTCTCCACCTCGTGCGGCTTGGCCGACTTGGTGGTCTTCATGAGCGCCTTCATGGGCGAGACCTCGTAGGTTGGAACGACGAGCGCCGCCCTTGATAGGAGCGGCGCGATGGGTGTGCTGATACAATTCGGGTCAGGAAAGTCAACGAAACCGCGCTCCTCCTGACGGGTATCATAATACCGGTCAGCTCGTCTCCAGCGCGATCCACTCCTCGACGGCGGGCGAGGCGGTCGCCTCCCAGCTCTCGATGGCGGCCAGTTCGTAGGAGTGATGGGCTGTCAGCCACTCGACCAAGCGGCGCGCGCGGAGCGTCGACGTCTTGAACTGGGCGACGATCTCGTCGGCCGTCTCGACCTCGCCCCGCCAACGATAGACCGAGCGGCAGGCGCCCAGGACGTTGCAGCAGGCCGCGAGCCGCGCCCCCACCGCCGCGCGACCGATCCGTTCGGCCTCGTCGCGGTCGGGGAAGGTCGTCTGGACGAGGGCGATCACCTCGGGCGCAGCACCGCCGCGCGCTCGCCCACCGCATGCGCCGCCCAGACGCTGGCGATCAGGAGCAGCGCGGCGTTGGCCTGGTGCGCCACCGCCACGGCGAGCGCGACGCCGGAGGTGAGCGTCGCGATCCCGAGCGAGATCTGCAGCCCGACGAGCAGGATCACCGCCACGCCCGCGCGCGGGCTCCCGGCCGCGACCGCGCGCGCGCCGAGCCAGACGAGCCCGGCCGCGGCGACGATCGCGAACCAGCGATGGACGAACTGGACCACCAGCGGATTGTCGACCGCGTTGGCGAACGCGCCCGGCAGCATCGGGGCGGCGGACGGGAACCACTCGTCGCCCATCAACGGCCAGGTGGAGAAGGCGTAGCCGGCGTTCAGCCCGGCGGTGAACGCGCCATAGACGATCTGGACCGCGAGCAGCGCCAGCGCGATCCACGCGACCGGCCGGAGCCGCGCGGACGCGGCGAGCGGGTTGCGTGACAGCTGCATTAGGTCGAGCGCGGTCCAGACGAGCCCGCCCAGGATGAGCAGCGCGACCGACAGGTGGGTGGCAAGCCGGATATGACTGACGTCCGTCCGCTCCGTCAGGCCTGACGCGACCATCCACCAGCCGATGGCGCCCTGCAGTGCGCCCAGCGCCAGCAGCGCGATGAGCCGGAGGCCGTAGCCCTTAGGGATCCAGCGCTTGGCGGCGAAGAAGGCGAGGGGGAGGGCGAAGGCGAGGCCGATGACGCGGCCGAGCAGCCGGTGCACGTATTCCCAGAAGAAGATCGCCTTGAACCCGGCCATGGTCATGCCGCGGTTGATCTCCTGATATTCGGGGATGCGCTTGTACGCCTCGAACTCGGCGCGCCAGTCGACGTCGGTCAGCGGCGGCAGCGTTCCGCTGATCGGCTTCCACGAGGTGATCGACAGCCCCGATTCGGTCAGCCGCGTGACGCCGCCCACCACGACCATGAGCACGATCAGCGCCGATACCCAGAGCAACCATTTCGCCACCAGCAGCGGCCGGGTGCGGGACATGAACGCGGCGCTGGGCTGTAGCATGGTCGCCATCTAGGAACGGCCGCCCCGCGCGCCAAGCGTTGCGGGGCGCAGGCGCGAAAACAACGCGTTCCCGCGCCTCGACGGGCGCTGTTCGACGAGAGAAAGCTTGCGGGAACCGGCCATGCCGCGCCGGGTAGCAGACGCGTCCCGGAACCGCGACCGACGCGCGAATGTTATGTTGTAACCCGACCGGAATGGGATTACGTGACCCGCATGACGGCCGCCATCACACGTCCTTCATTGATCCCGGCGTTCGATCGGCTCGCGATCGGCGTGTCGGGGCTCTGCCTCGTGCATTGCCTCGCGACCTCCGTGCTCCTGGCGCTCGCCTCGACGGCGGGCGGCCTCCTGTTCAGCCCGCTCGTCCACGAGGTCGGGTTGATGCTGGCGATCCTGCTGGGCGCGGTGGCGCTCGGCCGCGGCGCGCTGCGGCACGGGATGCTGTTGCCCATGGCCATGGGATCGCTCGGGCTGGGCATGATGGCGGGCGCGATGACGCTCCACGACGCTGGCGCCCATTCCGAGGCGCTTTGGACGATCATCGGCGTTTCGCTGCTCGCGTTCGGGCACCGGCTGAACCAGCTGGCGCTAGACTAGCGCCGCTTGCCGCGGGTGCGGCGCGGGCCTAACTTCGACCCATGGCGATGCATCATCATCACGATTCTGGCGGGCCGGAACTCGCGGAGGCCGCGCGGTCCACGCTGGAGGGCGCCGGCGAGCAATGGACGGCGATGCGCGCCAGCGTGTTCGACGCGCTCGCCGGGTTCGACAAGCCGGCCTCCGCCTACGACATCGCGGAGGCGGTTTCGAAGACGGAGGGGCGGCGGGTCGCGGCCAACAGCGTGTACCGCATCCTCGACCTGTTCGTGGGCGCCAACCTGGCGCGCCGCGTCGAGAGCAAGAACGCGTACATCGCCAACAGCCACCCGGGCTGCCTGCACGACTGCATCTTCCTGGTGTGCGACGCGTGCGGGACGACCACCCACATCGACGACGACAAGCTCGCCCGCGCGGTCCGCGGCGCGGCCGCGGAGACCGGCTTCTCGCCGGAGCGGCCCGTCATCGAGGTGCGCGGCAGGTGCGCGGCGTGCGGCTGAGGCGAACCGCTCCCGCCGGAGCGGGAGCGGACGCCGGCTTCACGATCTAGAGCTTGCTGCCGCCGGACGCGTCGATCGTCTGGCCCGTGACACAGCCCGCCTCCGGGCCGGCCAGGAACGCGACGACGCGCGCCACGTCCTCGGCTTCGCCCACCCGCGCAGCGCCTGGATGCCGAGCGCGGTCGCCGCGCCCTCGTCGCTGCGCAGCCAGGCGCTCATTTCGGTGTCGATCGCGCCGGGCGCGACCGCGTTGACGCGGACGCCGCGCGGTCCGAGCTCGGCGACGGGCTGGCCTGCAGCGTCGCGGCGCCGCCGGACCTGCCCAAGGCGACGATGTCCAACCACTACACCATGTTGCGGTCGGCGGGCCTGGTGCGCGGGCGCAAGAACGGCGTCCAGGTGCTCCACACGTTGCGGCGCGAGGAGGTCGACCGGCGCTTCCCCGGCGTGCTCGACGCGGTGCTCGCGGTCGACGAGTGAACGCGTCGTCTCGTCGGGTTCGACACGGTGGCGGCGCTGGGTTAAACGACGGCGATGGCCGATCTACCCGCGACACCGCTTCTCGACACCGTCACCACGCCCGGCGACCTTCGCAAGCTCAAACCCGAGCAGCTGCGCCAGCTCGCCGACGAGCTTCGGCAGGAGACGATCTCGGCGGTGGGCGTGACGGGCGGGCATCTCGGCTCGGGCCTCGGCGTCGTCGAGCTCACCACCGCGATCCATTACGTGTTCGACACGCCGCGCGACCGGTTGGTCTGGGACGTCGGCCACCAATGCTACCCGCACAAGATCCTGACCGGCCGGCGCGACCGGATCAGGACGCTGCGCCAGGGCGGCGGCCTGTCCGGCTTCACCAAGCGGTCGGAGAGCGAGTACGACCCGTTCGGCGCGGCGCACTCGTCCACCTCGATCTCGGCGGCGCTGGGCTTCGCGATCGCGAACAAGCTCAAGGACCGGCCGGGCAAGGCGATCGCGGTGATCGGCGACGGCGCCATGTCGGCGGGCATGGCCTATGAGGCGATGAACAACGCGGAGGCCGCGGGCAATCGACTGGTCGTCATCCTCAACGACAACGACATGTCGATCGCGCCGCCGGTCGGCGGGCTGTCGGCGTACCTGTCACGCATCGTGTCGAGCCGCGAGTTCTTAGGATTGCGCGAGATCCTGAAGAAGATCGCGCGGAAGCTGCCCAAGCCGATCCACGACGCCGCGCGTAAGACCGACGAGTACGCCCGCGGCATGACCATGGGCGGCACGCTCTTCGAGGAACTCGGCTTCTACTATGTCGGCCCGATCGACGGGCACAATCTCGACCATCTCATCCCCGTACTGGAGAACGTACGCGACGCGGAGGAGGGGCCGATCCTCGTCCATGTCGTGACCAAGAAGGGCAAGGGCTACGCGCCCGCCGAGGCGAGCGCGGACAAGTATCACGGCGTTCAGAAGTTCGACGTGATCACCGGCGCCCAGTCCAAGGCGCCCCCGGGTCCGCCCCAGTATCAGAACGTGTTCGGCGAGGCGCTGGCGCGCGAGGCGATGGCCGATCCGCGCATCTGCGCGATCACCGCGGCGATGCCGTCGGGGACGGGGCTGGACAAGTTCGCCGCCGCGCATCCCGAGCGCTTCTTCGACGTCGGCATCGCCGAGCAGCACGCCGTCACCTTCGCGGCGGGGCTGGCGGCGCAGGGCATGCGGCCTTTCTGCGCCATCTACTCGACCTTCCTCCAGCGCGCCTACGACCAGGTCGTCCACGATGTCGCCATCCAGAACCTTCCGGTCCGCTTCGCGATCGACCGGGCGGGGCTGGTCGGCGCGGACGGCGCGACGCACGCCGGGTCGTTCGACGTGACCTATCTCGCGACGCTCCCCAACTTCGTCGTCATGGCCGCCGCCGACGAGGCGGAGCTGGTCCACATGACGCACACCGCCGTGCTCCACGACTCCGGCCCGATCGCGGTGCGTTATCCGCGCGGCAACGGCGTCGGCGTCGAGCTGCCTGCCGTGCCCGAGCGGCTGGAGATCGGCCGCGGCCGGATGGTGCGCGAAGGCAAGACGGTCGCGGTCCTGTCGCTCGGCACGCGCCTGGCCGAGGCGCTCAAGGCCGCCGACCAGCTCGAGGCCAAGGGGCTGTCGACCTCCGTCGCCGACCTCCGCTTCGCCAAGCCGCTCGACGAGGCGCTGATCCGCCGCCTGCTGACCACCCATGAGGTGGCGGTCACGATCGAGGAGAACGCGATCGGCGGGCTGGGCGCGCACGTCCTGACGATGGCGAGCGACGAGGGCCTGATCGACGCGGGGCTGAAGCTGCGCACGATGCGGCTGCCCGACCTGTTCCAGGATCAGGACAAGCCGGAGCTCCAGTACAAGCAGGCCGGCCTCGACGCCGACGCGATCGTAGAGACAGTACTGAAGACGCTGCGCCACAACTCGGCCGCGGTCGCGGAGGCACGCGCCTGACCGGCCCGGAGAAGGCCGCGCTGATCATCGCGCTGGCGGTGGTCGCGATGGCGGCGTTCAACTGGGCCTTGTGGCGTCGGATGAAGGCCGCGCTCCGCGACGCGAAGGAGCGGGCGGAGCGCGACGGCTAGGCCGCGCTTGCGCGGTGCGCTATCCCGTACTCGGAGTACGGAGGAGGTCGTTGTGAAGATCACTCGAGTCGATCAGGGATTAGCGATCATCGTGCCGAATGACGTCGCGGCCTCCATCGGTCTGTACGAGGGCGACGACTTCACGATCCGGGCGACTCCAGACGGACACATGGCGCTGGTGCGTACGGACGATTGGAACAACGTGCTGGCCGTTATCAAGCGCATCTCGAAGCAGCTACCCGAGAACTATAGGTTCGATCGTGATGAGGCGAACGCTCGTTGAGGCGGGTGTTTCTCGACTCGAATGTGCTCGTCTACGCGTTCAGCAGCGATCCGAAAACAGAAGAGGCGCTACGACTGCTCGAACTCGGAGGCATAATCAGCATCCAGAGCTTGAACGAGTTCGCCAACGTAGCCCGGCGCAAGCTCCGGATGGATTGGGAGGAGCTTCGGACGGCTTTGCGCGTGATCCGGATACGTTGCGCGCCACCGATCATCCTCGATGAACCGCTTCACACGCAAGGCTTGGACGTCGCGGAGCGGTATCGTCTTTCCGTTTACGACGCGATGATCGTCGCCGCCGCGCTCGTGGCCGGATGCGAGACGCTCTACTCCGAGGACATGCACGCCGGCCTCGTCGTCGACGGGCGGCTCACCATCGTCAACCCGTTCGACGCTTAGCCGAAGGTCGCGCGCTCCGGCCGGCGCGCCACGACGTCGGACGAGCGCGGATGCGCCAGGGTCGACCGGCTCTCGCCGGTCGAGCGCGGCCGTCCGCGCCGGTCGCCGCTCGCGAAGATCAAGCGGTCTAACAGGTCCTGGCCCTGCGGCCACCATCCAAGTCCGCTGGCGGCGTTCAGATGCCCCTGCTCGCCGACATCGACGAAGTGGCTGCCCCAATCCGCCGCCATGGAGTGGGCGTGCGCGGGCGACACCCACGGGTCGTCGCTCGACGAGACCAGGATCGACGGGAAGGGCAGGGGCGTGCGGGGCACCGCGCGGAAGCCGTGCAGCTCGGCCGGCGCGTCGGCACGGTCGCAATCGGCGGGGGCGACGAGCAGCGCGCCCGCGACCGGCCAGCCATAGGGTTGTGGCGAGAGCTGCGCCCACCAGGCGACCGCGATGCAGCCGAGGCTATGGGCCGCGAGGATCACGGGCGCCCGCGCGGCGCTGATCGCCTGGTCGAGCTTGGTGACCCAGCTGTTGCGGTGCGGCAGGCTCCATTGGCCGAGCTCGACGCGGCTCGTGTCGGGGCGGGCGCGTTCCCACAGGCTCTGCCAATGCGACGGACCCGAGCCGTTCAGGCCCGGCACCGTCAGGATCGTCGGACCCACCGTCTCCACGCCATAGCCGTCGCGCATGCCGCTTCTCCCGCAAGGGGTTGGCGAGGGACGTGACCCGATCGACGCTCTAGGGCGACGCCGACCGGCCACGCCCCCCGCTCGAAAACATACTCCTACTTACCTGATGGGCAATGGCCTTGCGATGAGCGGTTGTCGGCGGACGCCGGTCCGACGGCGGCTCACCCGACCGGCACCACCGTCGCCTGCGCGACCGCCGCCAGCACCGGTTCCGCGCCGTCCGACTCGGCCCAGACGTCCGCGCGGACGACGACCTGCCGGCGGCCGGGCTTCACCACCAAGCCCTTGGCGCGCAGCCGCTCGCCACGGGCGGGCGCTACGAAGTTGATCGAATAGCTGCCGGTGACGACGTCGCCCGCCACCGACGCGGCCGCCCAGGCGCAGGCGTTGTCGGCCATCAACCCTACGATCGCACCATGGGCGAAGCCGTGGTGCTGGGTCAGCTCCTCGCGCATCGCCAGAGTCAGCTCCGACTCGCCGCGCCACACGCGGATGGGCTCGACGCCCAGGAAGCGCGAGAAGCCGGACCGGCCGACGGCGACCTCCTTCATGTACGCCACGGCTTCCTCGTTGGTCGCGAAACGCTCGGCCATGCTCGTCCTCCTCAAGTATGCGATACAGACCTGAACAGCTTTCGCCGGATCCCGCAAGCGCCTATGGAGCGGCCGGTGAAGCCCTATGTCCCGTCCCGATCCTCATGCCCCGTCGGCCGCGCGTCGCGCGTGCTGGGCGACCGGTGGGTCATCCTGATCCTCCGCGAGGCGTTCCTGGGCGTCGACCGGTTCGACGGCTTCATGGAGCGGCTGGGCATCAGCCGCGCGACCTTGAGCGCCAGGCTCGGCTGGATGGTCGACGCCGGCGTGCTCGAACGCGTGCCGCCCGCCGCCAAATACGCGCGTTACCGGCTGACCGAGGCGGGGCGGGCGCTGGCGCCAGTGGTCGACGCGTTGCGCGACTGGGGCGACGCCTGGCTGCCCAGGGCGGACTGATGGCGAAGGCGCGCGCCGATCAGATGCTCGTCGACCGCGGCCTGGCGGAGAGCCGCACGCGGGCGCAGGCGCTGATCATGGCGGGGCTGGTGTTCGCCGGCGACCGCAAGGTCGACAAGCCGGGTCAGTCGCTCCCTGGCGAGGTCGCGCTGACGGTGAAGGGGCGTGACCACCCGTACGTCTCGCGCGGCGGGATAAAGCTGGCGCACGGCCTCGACCATTTCGGCTGGGAGGTCGCGGACGCGGTCGCGATCGACGTCGGCTCGTCGACGGGCGGGTTCACCGACGTGCTGCTCCAGCGCGGCGCCCGGCGCGTCTACGCGGTCGACAGCGGGACCAACCAGCTCGCCTGGTCGATCCGCCAGGACTCGCGCGTCGTCGTCCATGAACGGACGAGCGCGCGGGCGTTGACCGCGGAGCACGTGCCGGAGCCGGTCGACCTCGTCGTCTGCGACGCCAGCTTCATCTCGCTGGCGAAGGTGCTCGAACGCCCGCTCTCCTTCGCGAAAGCGGGTGCGCGCCTGCTGGCGCTGGTGAAGCCGCAGTTCGAGGCGGGCCGCGCGGAAGTCGGCAAGGGCGGCGTCGTGCGCGATCCGGCGGTCCACGACCGCGTCTGCGCGGAGACGGCCGAATGGGTCGCGACGCAAGGATGGGACGCGGTCGGCGTGACGCGGAGCCCGATCACCGGGCCGGAGGGCAATGTCGAGTTCCTCCTCGCGGCCGTCCGGAAATGACGCAACCGCGCCCGCCGCTCGCCACGCGTCTATGGACGGGGACGTG
>DASVSW010000260.1:0-1797 GCA_036387895.1 Sphingomonas sp. | reverse complement strand
CGGACCCCGCCTCATCGTTGAAATGCTCGACGGACCCGCCGGGATGCGTGATCTCGTAGGGGCTCATCGAGGCGTCGCCGACGAGCACGAGCTTGTAGTCGTGGCCGTATTTGTGGAGCACGTCCCAGGTCGGCGTGCGCTCGGTGAAGCGACGGCGGTTATCCTTCCACAGCCCTTCGTACGGGCAGTTGTGGAAGTAGAAGAACTCCAGGTTCTTGAACTCGCTCGTCGCCGCGGAGAACAGCTCCTCGCAGAGCTTGACCCAAGGGTCCATCGACCCGCCCACGTCGAGGAAGAGCAGCAGCTTGACCGCGTTGTGCCGCTCGGGCCGCATCACGACGTCGAGCCAGCCCTGGCGCGCGGTGCCGTCGATGGTGGCGTCGATGTCGAGCTCGTCCGCCGCGCCCTCGCGCGCGAAGCGGCGCAGGCGGCGGAGCGCCACCTTGATGTTGCGGGTGCCGAGCTCGCGCGTGTTGTCGAGGTTCTTGAACTCGCGCTGGTCCCAGACCTTGAGCGCGCGCTTGTGCTTGGACTCGCCGCCGATGCGGACGCCTTCGGGATTGTAGCCGCTATTGCCATAGGGGCTGGTGCCGCCCGTGCCGATCCATTTGGACCCGCCCTGGTGCCGGCCTTCCTGCTCCTCCAGCCGCTTCTTCAACGTCTCCATGATCTCGTCCCAGGAGCCGAGCGACTCGATCGCCGCCATCTCCTCAGGGGTGAGGTACTTCTCCGCGACCGCTTTCAGCCATTCCTCGGGGATGTCGGCGGGCGCGGCCCCGAAAGTGGTGGCGACGCCGCGGAACACCTTAGCGAAGACCTGGTCGAAGCGGTCGAGCAGGCCTTCGTCCTTCACGTAGACCGATCGCGCGAGATAGTAGAAGTCCTCGGGCGTCCGCTCGATCACGTCGCGGTCCAGCGCCTCGAGCAGCACCAGATGCTCCTTCATGCTGGCGGGGATGCCGGCGGCGCGGAGCTCGTCGAGGAAGGACAGGAACATGGGTACGGCCTTATCCGCTCGCGGGCCGGCGGAACAGGCCGCCCTTATCTGAACGTCTTGGGATCCACGGTGATCTCCAGCTTCCCGTCCCGGACGACGTTCGCGCGCGACCGCACGCGCATGGCGTCGTTTTGCGGCTTCAGGAGCCAGCCGGCGATCTGATCGGTGCGGGGCACGCGGTCGAGCGTTCCCCGCGTCTCCACCGCGCCCACGACATAGGTCTTGATCGTATAGCCCTTGCCCATGATCGCGGGCTCCACCGACAGGACGGCGCCGGCGTCGTTGAGCATGGCGATCACGCGCGACGGCTCGGCCTCGGCCACGGGCTGGAGCAGGTCCAGACGCTGCTCCCCGAGCGCGAGCGCGCCGCGGACGCAGACGGGCGTGGCGCCGTTCGCCGGGAACGGGGCGGGACCCTTGCCGCCGTCCGACACCGTCCCGATCAGACCGGAGAGGATGGAGGCGCCGACCGCGTCGTCGCCCTTCACCATCTTCGCCTTGCTCCCGTCGGCGGGGCAGGGCGCGGCGAAGGCCAGCGGCTTGGCGGCGGGCACCACGACCGCGCCGTCGACCGTGAGCCCGGACAACAGCGCGTCGAGCGCGCCCGTTACCTCCGCGGCGCGCTCGGCGGGGCCGCTCGCCCGCAGCTTAAGTACCCAGTCTCCGACACGCGCGAACGCCGCCGCGGTCGTGATCGACGCGCCGGCCAACGTCGCGCCTTCGTAGACCGACCGGATCGCGGTCCTGGGCCGGCCCGCCAGCGCCACGACGGTCTGCGACGCCACCCGGGCGGTCGGGAA
>DASVSW010000259.1:0-6697 GCA_036387895.1 Sphingomonas sp. | reverse complement strand
TTCATGGCGGTGCTGCGCGGGCCGGACCATCTGATCGAGCTGGCCAACCCTCCTTATCGCGAACTCGTCCGGCGCGACGTCGTCGGCCGTACCGTGGCGGAGGCGCTGCCCGACGCCGTGGAGCAAGGCTATCTCGAGCTGCTCGACCAGGTCTACGCGACCGGCGAGCGGTACCGGTCCACCGGAGCGCGGTACGTGGCGCGGCCGTCCCCCGACGCCGAGCCGTCCGAGCGCTTCATCGACCTCGTGCTCCAGCCGATCGTCGACGCCGGCGGGTCGATGGCGGGCATCCTGGTCCAAGGCGTCGACGTGACGGACGCGCACCGCGCCCAGATCGCGTTGCGCGAAAGCGAAGACCATTACCGCCACGCCGTGGAGCTCGATCCGCAGACGACCTGGACTTCGGCTCCGGACGGCCAGCTCGACAGCGTCAACCAGCGCTGGTTCGAGTGGACGGGCACGTCGGGCCTCGGCAGCAGCTACGCCGACGGTCTGCACGACGCCGACCGGCAGCGCACTTTCGACGTCTGGGGCCGATCCGTCGCGACCGGCGAGCCTTACGACATCGAGCATCGCGTGAAGATGCGCGACGGGTCCTACCGGTGGATGCATAGCCGCGCCTACCCGCGCCGGGACGATGCCGGCGCGATCGTGAAATGGTACGGCACCACCGAGGACATCCACGACCGCCGCACGGCGCAGGAGGGGTTGCGCGAACGCGAGGCGCAACTGGCGGCCGAGGCCGCGCGCCAGCGTTTCCTCCTCGACCTCTCCGATCGCCTGCGCGAGCAGGTGGACGCGCAGCAGGTCACGATCGTCGCTGCGGCGTCGCTCGGCGCGGAGCTGCGCGTCGCGCGGGCGGGTTACGGCGAGATCGACGAGACGCAGTCGACCGTCAGCGTCGCGCGCGACTGGACCGCCCGGCCCGAGGTCCCGAGCCTCGCCGGCGAAGCGCGGCTGCTCGACGCTTTCGGCCCCGACGTCATTCGCGAGCTGCGGGCCGGGCGCCCGCTCGTGGTCGAGGACTTCCGCACCGACCCGCGCGCCGGCCCCGACTACGCCCGGACCTGGGAAAGCATCGGCACCGTGTCGCTGATCGTGGTGCCGCTGCTCCGCGGCGGCCAGCTCCGCGCGCTTCTGTACCTCCACGAGCCGAAGCCACGGCGCTGGACGCCGGCGGAGGTGGAGCTGGCGGAAAGCGTCGCCGAACGGACCTGGGACGCCGTCGAGCGCGCCAGCGCCGAAGCGGCCCTGCGCGAGGAGACCCGCACGCTCGAGGCGCTGAACCGCATCGGGACGGCGCTCTCCGGCGAGCTCGACCTCGAACGCCTGGTCCAGATGGTCACCGACGCGGGCGTCGAACTGACCGGCGCTCGGTTCGGGGCCTTCTTCTACAACATCCTCGCCGACGAGGGCGAGGCGTTCCACCTCTACACCCTGTCCGGCGCGGACCGGTCCGCCTTCGAAGGGATGGGCGGCGTCCGCGCCACAGGGGTGTTCGCCCCCACCTTCCGCAACGAAGGCGTGGTCCGGTCCGAGGACATATTGGCCGACGCGCGGTACGGCCGCATGGCCCCGCACCACGGCATGCCGACCGGGCACCTCCCCGTCCGCAGCTACATGGGCGTGCCCGTGGTCTCGCGGAGCGGCGAGGTGTTGGGCGGGCTGCTCTTCGGACATCCCGAACCCGGCCGTTTCACCGAGCGGCACGAGCGGCTGATGGTCGGCGTCGCGGCCCAGGCAGCGATCGCGATCGACAACGCCCGTCTGTTCCAGGCGGCGCAAGCCGCCAACGAAACGCTGGAGCAGCGCGTCGCCGAACGGACGCTGGAACTGGAGGAGGCGAACGACGCGCTCCGCCAGTCGCAGAAGATGGAGGCGGTCGGTCAGCTGACGGGCGGGATCGCGCACGACTTCAACAACATGCTGGCCGTCGTGGTGGGGTCGCTCGACCTGCTGAACCGCAGGCTCGCGCATGACGATCCCCGCGCCCGCCGCTATCTCGAAGCCGCCGCCGACGGTGCACGCCGTGCAGCGCAGTTGACGCAACGCCTCCTCGCCTTCTCCCGCCAACAACCCCTCCGTCCGGAGCCGGTCGACGCGAACAAGCTGGTGGCGGGCATGTCCGACCTGCTCCGCCATTCGCTCGGCCCCGACATCCGGTTCGACGCGAAGCTCGCGCCCGGCCTCTGGCGGACCCATGCCGACCCGAACCAGTTGGAGAACGCGATCTTGAACCTGGCCGTCAACGCCCGCGACGCCATGCCAGGCGGCGGTTCGCTGACGGTCGAGACCCGCAACGTCGAGCGCGCCGACCGCCACGGCGTCTCCGAGCATGTCGCCATCGCCGTGACCGACACGGGCAGCGGCATGCCGCCCGAGGTGATCGCCAAGGCCTTCGACCCGTTCTTCACGACCAAGGACGTCGGCAAGGGGACGGGGCTGGGCCTGAGCCAGGTCTACGGCTTCGTGAAGCAGTCCGGCGGGCATGTCGGAATCCGCTCGCGACCCGGCGAGGGGACGACCGTCGAGATCCACCTTCCCCGCTACGCCGGAGCCGAGGCGGCGGAGGACGCGACCGACGACGCGCCGGAGCTCGCGATCGGCCAACGTGGCGAGACGGTGCTGGTCGTCGAGGACGAGCCGGGCGTCCGGCAGTTCTCGACGGAGGCGCTCGTCGAGCTCGGCTACCGCGTGCTGGAGGCCGACGGCGCGGTCGCGGCGCTGCGCCTGCTCGACGCGCATCCTGAGGTGGCGCTCCTGTTCACCGACGTCGTCATGCCGGAGGTGAACGGCGTGAAGCTGGCCGAGGAGGCGCGCCGCCGCCGCCCCGACCTGAAGGTCCTCTTCACCACCGGCTACGCGCGCGACGCGTTGTCGGGCGCCGCCGCGCCGGGATCGGGCGCGGAGACGCTGGGCAAGCCGTTCACCGTGGAGGAGCTCGCCGCCAAGGTGCGCGACGCGCTCGACGCGCCGGAACCCGCCACCGCCGCATAGGTTGTCCGGGGGCAGGCCAAGCCCGGAGTACCCCCATGCCCGAACCGCAGAGCCAGGACACGCCCGGCGTCGAAAAGGAGCTGACCCCCAAGGCCGACCACGGCGAGCACAGCTACAAGGGATGCGACAAGCTGACGGGCAAGGCCGCGATCATCACCGGCGGCGACAGCGGCATCGGCCGCGCGGTCGCCATCGCCTACGCCCGCGAGGGCGCCGACGTGCTGATCAGCTACCTGGACGAGCATGAGGATGCTCAGGAAACGCAGCGCTGGGTCGAGCAGGCGGGGCGCAAATGCGTCCTCGTCCCCGGCGACATCTCGAAGGCCGCCCATTGCCGCTCGATCGTCGACACCGCCGTCGCCGAGTTCGGCCGGCTCGACATCCTGGTCAACAACGCCGCCTATCAGATGTCGCACCAGTCGCTCGACGAGATCACCGAGGAGGAGTGGGAGCACACCTTCGCCGTCAACATCCACGCGCAATTCTATCTGGTCAAAGCGGCGCTCCCGCACCTCAAGCCCGGCTCGGCGATCGTCAACACCACCTCCGTCGTGTCGGTGAAGGCCCCGCCGATCCTCGTCCCCTATTCCGCGACCAAGGCGGCCATCGCCAACTTCACCGCGTCGCTCGGCCAGCTGCTCGCTGACAAAGGCATCCGCGTGAACTCGGTCGCCCCCGGCCCGATCTGGACCCCGCTCATCCCGTCCACCATGCCGCCCGAACAGGTCGAGACGTTCGGACAGGACACGCCCATGGGCCGCCCCGGTCAACCGGCCGAGCTCGCCCCCGTCTACGTCTTCCTGGCGTCGAACGACTCCAGCTACGTCACCGGAGCGCGCTACGCCGTGACCGGCGGCACGCCGATGATCTGACGGGTGGTACGGGCGGTCGGACTCGAACCGACATGTATTGCTACGGCGGATTTTGAGTCCGCTGCGTCTACCATTCCGCCACGCCCGCGCGAGCAGGAGCGCGCCATGCCATAGGCGCGCGGCGCGCGTCCAGAGGCTTGACGCTACCGGGAGACGCTAAGGGCCGACCCGAGCCGTCGCCCGTCGATGAGCCGTCGCCTCAGCGGAACACCTCGGACAGATGCTCCGCGCCCGACGGGTCCTTGGGGTCCGGCCCGAACCGGTTCGGGCCGCGCGTGCCGCCGATGCACATGAAGACGAGCACGACCAGTCCGCCCAGATAGGGCACGAAGTTCAGCAGGATCCACCAACCCGACATGTCCTGATCGTGGAAACGGCGTACCTGGACCGCGATCGACGGGATCAACACCGCGACGACGAACAGCGTCAGCGGCAGGAGCGCTCCCAACGCCCATCCGTCCGCGCCGACGCTCGCGAACACCCCACCCAGCAGTCCCAGTCCGATGCTGAGCAGAGCCATCAACAGAGCGAACATCCAATACTCCTTCCGCCGGGACCGGCCCTGGAAGTCGGCGTAGCGCTTCAGCGGCAAGAGCATCCAATTCATCGAGCTTTCCCCTGTGTCACCGCGCCAGATTGACCCCGGCCCCTCGCGCGCGCAAGCGGCTTCCCGGCGCCCCATCCCTCAGCGGAACACCTCCGCCAGGTCGATCCGCCCTAAGCGATCGTCGGGATCGGGGCCGAACCGGTTTACCCCTGAGGTTCCGGCCCGGCAGAGTAGCGCCACGGTCTCAACAGCCGCACGGACGTCGATCCTCAATTCCGCGGCGGCTGCCGACGATAGCTCAGCGCCTCGGCTATGTGGATGCGGCCGACCTGCTCGGCCCCCGCCAGATCCGCCACCGTGCGCGCGACGCGGAGCACGCGGGTGTAGCCGCGCGCCGACAGCCGCATCGCCTCCGCCGCCTGCGCCAGCAGGCGACGGCCCGTCTCGTCGGGTGTCGCCACCGCCTCCAGCACCTCGCCGTCCGCCTCGGCGTTCGTCCGCGCGGGCGCGTCGCGGTAGCGCCGCGCCTGCACCGCCCTGGCTTCGGCCACCCTGGCCGCCACCTCCGCCGACCCCTCCGCGGGCGGCGGCAGCACGAGGTCGGCGGCCGAGACCGCCTGCACCTCGACATGGAGGTCGATGCGGTCGAGCAGCGGGCCCGACACCTTGGCCTGGTAATCCGCCGCGCAACGCGGGGCGCGGGCGCAGGCCAGGCTCGCGTCGCCCAGATGCCCGCAACGGCACGGGTTCATCGCCGCGACCAGCTGGACGCGCGCCGGATAGGTGACGTGCGCGTTCGCCCGCGCAACGCTGACGGTGCCGGCCTCAAGCGGCTGGCGCAGCGAGTCGAGCACCGAGCGGTTGAACTCGGGCAGCTCGTCCAGGAACAGCACGCCCAGATGCGCGAGGCTGACCTCGCCCGGCTTGACGCGCAGGCCGCCGCCGGTCAGCGCCGCCATCGACGCAGAATGGTGCGGGCTGCGGAACGGCCGGACGCGCGTCAGCCGCCCGCCGGTCAGCGTCCCCGCCACCGACTGCACCATCGACACCTCCAGCGCTTCGCCCGCGTCGAGCGGCGGCAGGATGCCGGGCAGGCACGACGCCATCAGCGATTTGCCGGCGCCGGGCGGCCCGATCATCAGGAGGTTGTGCCCGCCGGCCGCAGCGATCTCCAGCGCGCGCTTCGCGGTCTCTTGGCCCCGCACCTGGCGCAGATCGGGGCCGCGGACCGGCTCGTCGACCTCGCCGGGCTCGGGCCGGGCGAGCAGGCCATGGCCCTTGAAATGGTTGATCAGGCTCAGCAGGTCGGGCGCGGCGACGACCTCCGCCGATCCCGCCCAGGCCGCCTCCGACCCTTGCGCGGCGGGGCACACCAGCCCGCGCGCGTTCCCGCCTGCGTGCATCGCCGCCAGCAGCACGCCCGGGCTGGGGGCGATCCGCCCGTCCAGCCCCAGTTCGCCGACGACGAAATACTCGGCCAAGGACTCGACGTCGACCACGCCCATCGCGCCCAGCAGCGCCAGCGCGATCGGCAGGTCGAAATGCGATCCTTCCTTGGGCAGGTCGGCGGGCGACAGGTTCACGACGATCCGCTTGGGCGGCAGCGCCAGCCCCAACGCC
Organism: Sphingomonas sp.; assembly: GCA_036387895.1. Classification (GTDB taxonomy): domain Bacteria; phylum Pseudomonadota; class Alphaproteobacteria; order Sphingomonadales; family Sphingomonadaceae; genus Sphingomonas. The sequence goes on along the minus strand of DASVSW010000259.1, from coordinate 661 downwards.
GCCACCGCGCCGCGCACGCGCTCGCGGCTCTCCGTCACCGCCTTGTCGCCCAGGCCGACGACGTGGAAGCCCGGCAGCCCCGCGATCAGCTGCACCTGCACCTCGACCGTGCGCGCCTCCAGCCCCAGATACGCCACCGTCTGCACGATCGCCGCCATGCCGCTCCCCCTTGGGCCGGGACCATAGACGGATTCGGATCGGATGGAACGCCGCCGTTCCGGCTTGCGCGCGCACACCGCCGCGACCATCTCACGCCCGCATGGCCAAGCCACCGGGTCTTATCGCGCGTCGCGGCCGCTTGGCGCTCGGGCTGCTCATGATGAGCGCGTCGCCCATCGCGACCCCGCTGCCGGGGCCGGGCGGCCTGCTGGTCTTCGCCGGCGGGCTGTCGCTCACCCTCAAGAGCTCGGCGCGCGCCCGGCGGCTATTCGCCCGTTCCGCCAAGCGCTACCCGCGCACGGGCGCGCTGCTAGACCGCGCGCTCCGGCGGGCCAGCGCCAAGCGACGGCGCGCGCGCGACGAGGCGGCCCTCGTTGACTAGCCGGGCCTCCTCGCTTATGCGGCGCGCCAGGCGGCTGCCCTGCGGGGCGGCCCTTTTCTATTAAGCGTTTGAGGAATGAACGATGAAGCGGACCTTTCAGCCGAGCAACCTGGTGCGCGC
>DASVSW010000258.1:0-5262 GCA_036387895.1 Sphingomonas sp. | reverse complement strand
CGCCCCCGCCGCCTCCGCCCCCGCCGCCCCCGCCGCCTCCGCCTCCGCCTCCGATCGAGCCGGTGGTGCAGTGCTCGCCTGGTCCGTTCATCGTGTTCTTCGAGTGGGACCGCTCGGACATCACGCCGGAGGCCGGTTCGATCCTCGACAACGCGGTGCAGCAGTATCAGAACTGCGGCGGCGCGCAGGTGATGATCGCGGGCCACGCGGACAAGTCGGGTTCGGCGTCGTACAACGTGGGGCTGTCGCAGCGCCGCGCCGACGCGGTCCGCGGCTACCTCGCCAGCCGTGCGATCCCCGAGGGCGTGATCTCGACGGAAGCGTTCGGCGAAGGCCGCCCGCGCGTCGAAACCGCCGACGGCGTCCGCGAGGTGCAGAACCGCCGCGTGGAGGTCATGTACGGTCCGGGTTCGGGCGCTCCGGGCACCGCGCCCGGCACGACCACCGGCGCCGGCACGGTGACCGATCCGAACGCGACCTATGCGCCTGCTACGGATCCGAATGCGACGGCTCCGGCGACGGACCCCGCCGCGACGGCTACGCCGCAGCAGTAAGCGACCGCCGAAAGGCGAACAGGATCGGGGAGGCCGGGCGACCGGCCTCCCCTTTTCTTTGGCGTTCGCGCCCGACCGGTATGTGGGCCGTTCGAGCCGCTTCCTCGAACGTACTCCCGCCAAGGCGGGGGCCTGAAGGTCATCAGGCGTCATATGTCGCGTTCCGGCTTCCCGCTTACGCGAGGACACGGACAGGGCATGCGAACGCCGTCCTCCTCCGGGCCGTCTCCCATCGCGCAACATCGGACGAGGGGAGCACGCGTCGGGTTCGCGCCGCGGCGTCGCTGGCAATCGACGCGCCCTCCGCTATGGACGGCGATCCTGCCACGGTGACGGACCAATCCATGCGCATCACGATGATCGGCTCGGGCTATGTCGGCCTGGTGTCGGGGGCCTGCTTCTCGGACTTCGGACACGACGTGGTCTGCGTGGACAAGGACGCGGGCAAGATCGAGGCGCTCGAGGCCGGCCGCATGCCGATCTACGAGCCGGGGCTCGACCAGCTCGTGGCCTCCAACGTCGAGGCCGGGCGCCTGCGCTTCACGACCGACCTGACCCCTGCGGTGGCCGGCGCGGACGCGGTGTTCATCGCGGTGGGCACGCCGTCCAGGCGCGGCGACGGCCATGCCGACCTGTCCTACGTCTACGCGGCGGCGCAGGAGATCGCGGACGCGGTCACGGGGCCGACGGTGGTCGTGACCAAGTCCACGGTGCCCGTCGGCACGGGCGACCGGGTCGAGCAGATCATGCGCGAGCGCCGACCGGACATGGACATCGCGGTCGTGTCCAACCCCGAGTTCCTGCGCGAGGGCGCCGCCATCGGCGACTTCAAGCGTCCCGACCGCATCGTGATCGGGTCGGACGACCCGCGCGCGCAGGACGTCATGCGCGAGGTGTACCGGCCGCTCTACCTCAACGAGAGCCCGATTCTGTTCACCGGGCGGCGGACCAGCGAGCTGATCAAATACGCCGCCAACGCGTTCCTCGCGACCAAGATCACCTTCATCAACGAGATGGCGGATTTGTGCGAAGCGGTGGGCGCCGATGTGCAGGACGTCAGCCGCGGCATCGGGCTCGACAACCGGATCGGGCGCAAGTTCCTCCACGCCGGCCCCGGCTATGGCGGGTCGTGCTTTCCCAAGGACACGCTGGCGCTGCTCAAGACCGCCGAGGACCATGGCGCGCCGACGCGGATCGTCGAGGCGGTGGTGCAGGTCAACGACGCGCGCAAGCGGGCGATGGGGCGCAAGATCCTCCACGCGCTGGGCGTCAACGGCGACGCGGAGGCGGCGCGGGGCAAGACGGTCGCGCTTCTGGGGCTGACGTTCAAGCCGAACACCGACGACATGCGCGACTCGCCGTCGCTGGCGATCGCGCAAGCGTTGCAGGACGCGGGCGTCACGGTCCGCGCGACCGACCCGGAGGGCATGGAGGCGGCGCGCGCGATGATGCCGGGCCTCCACTACGCCCGCGACGCCTATGAGGCGGCCGAGGGCGCGGACGCGGTGGCGGTGGTGACCGAATGGGACGCGTTCCGCGCGCTCGACCTGAAACGGCTGAAAGCCGCGATGCGGGGCGCGGTGATGGTGGACCTGCGCAACGTGTACCGTCGCGACGAGGTGGAGCGGGCGGGTTTCGCCTACTCGTCGATCGGCCGCTGACATGAGCGCGCCGGGCGGCGCACCGGGCCTTTGGGGGCTGCTTGAGACGGCGCTCTACGCCCGCGACATGGGAGCCGCGGTCGCCTTCTACGGGGAGGTGGTGGGCTTGCGCGCGATGCTCAGGACCGACCGGCTCACCGCGTTCGACGCGGGGAGGTCGGGCGTGCTGCTGGTCTTCGCGCGGGGTATGACGGAGGCGGACTCGCCGACGCCGGGCGGCGTCGTGCCGGGCCATGACGGGTCGGGGCGGCTCCACCTGGCGTTCGCGATCGGGGAGGACGCGTACGAGCCGTGGCGCGTGCATCTGACGGCGCACGGCGTCGCGATCCGCAGCGAAGTGCGGTGGCCGCAGGGCGCCCGGAGCCTGTATTTCGACGACCCCGACGGCCATGTCGTCGAACTCGCGACGCCGGGGCTCTGGCCTACTCGCTAAGCGCGGTCGGGGCCTACCCGCTGAGCGCGGCGGATAGCCAGGCGGGGACGAGCGCGTCGCCCAGCGCCTCGACGCGGCGATGCTCGACCATCAGGCCGAGGTCCGGATAGGCGGCGCGGGTGCGGTCGCCGGGCTCGGCGAGCGGAGCCACCACGAGGCGGCGGTTCACCTTGGAGCGGTGGTGCATCCGCGCCGTGTTCTCCTGGCCGACATAGCAGCCCTTGGTGAAGCTGACGCCGCCCAGTTCGCGGGCGTTGCATTCGAGCCACAGCGTCTCGCCCGAACCGAGCTCGTCGACGCCTTCGGTGACGCCGAGGCGCAGCCGGTGCTCCGGCCAGCCCGACGCCGGATCACCGGCCGGGGCCAGCCATCGGCGGCCGAGGTCGGACAGACGAGGGTCGGAGACGCCCCGCTCGCCCGACGGCGACCAGTGGACGGAGAGGTCGGCGCGTTCGATCGCGATGGCGCGGCGGAGGCGGTAGATCGACAGGCGGCGCGTCAGCGCGTCGGCCTGGGCGGCTTCGCAGTCGATCAGGACGTCGTCGCCCTCGCCCCAGAGGACGAAGTCGAACAGCGCCTTGCCCTGCGGCGTCAGCAGCCCCGCCCAGACGGGGAGCGGCCCGGAGACGTCGTTGGTGACGAGCCCCTGGAGAAAGGGACGGACGTCTTCGCCGGAGACGCGGAGCACCGCGCGGTCGATCAGGGTGGTCGCGGTCATGCACGGCAGTTAAGGGCGGCGGCATGGAACGCCAAGCGCTCACGATCCGCCGCCCCGACGACTGGCACGTCCACCTGCGCGACGGCGGGATGCTGCGCGCGGTGGCGCCCTGCACCGCGCGGCAGTTCGCGCGCGCGATCGTGATGCCCAACCTCGTGCCGCCGGTGACGAGCGTCGAGGCGGCGGCGGCGTATCGCGACCGCATCCTGGCGGCGCTGCCTTCCGGCGCCGACTTCACGCCGCTGATGACCTGCTACCTGACCGACGACGCCGATCCGGCGGAGATCGTGCGCGGTCACGCCGCCGGCGTGTTCACCGCGTGCAAGCTGTACCCGGCGGGCGCCACGACCAACTCGGCGAGCGGCGTGACCGACGTCGCGAACATCCGGGGCGTGCTGGCGGCGATGGAGCGGGCGGGCATGCCGCTACTGGTGCACGGCGAGGTGACCGATCGCGCCGTCGACATATTCGACCGCGAGGCGGTGTTCATCGAGCGGATCCTCGAACCGCTGCTCCGCGACTTCCCCGGCCTGAAGGTCGTGATGGAGCACATCACCACGGCGGACGCCGCCGACTTCGTGCGCCAAGCGGGGCCGAATGTCGCCGCCACCATCACGCCGCAGCACCTCCATCTCAGCCGCAACGCGCTGTTCGACGGGGGCTTCCGCCCGCACGCTTATTGCCTGCCGGTGCTGAAGCGGGAGCGGCACCGGCTGGCGGTGCGCGCCGCCGCGATCGGCGGGTCGCCGAAGTTCTTCCTGGGCACCGACAGCGCGCCGCACGCCGTGTCCGCCAAGGAGTCGGGGTGCGGTTGCGCCGGGATCTTCAACGCGCCGGTCGCGCTGGAGAGCTATCTCCAGGTGTTCGAGGAGGAGGGCGCGCTCGACCGGTTCGAGGCGTTCGCGAGCGAAAACGGCGCGCGCTTCTACGGCCTGCCGTTGAACGAGGGCACGGTGACGCTGGTCCGCGACGAGCTGGAGGTGCCGGAGCGGGTGGCCGAGGTCGTCCCGTTCCACGCGGGCGAGCGGCTGCGCTGGCGGATGGTCGCCGGCTAGAGCCCCGCCGCCTCGAGCGCCAGCGTCAGCGCGGCGACATGGACCCCGTGGAGGATCGATCCGTCGCGCACCATGCGGCGCGCCTCGGCCGGGGTCGCGAAACGGAGGCGGACCCGCTCCGTCGGGTCGTCGGCAGGTGCCGCTCCGGGCAGGACGCCCCGGATAAGCACCACCTCGCACCGGTTGCTGAGCTTGGCGGGATCGGGGGACAGCGAGGCGATCCGCGTCGCGTCGCCGCCGACATGGCCCGTCTCTTCGCGCAGCTCGCGCCGGGCGGCCGCCAGCACGTCCTCAGCCTCGTCGACGACGCCGCCCGGCAGCTCGAGCGAGAGGCCGCCCAGACCGTGGCGGTACTGCTCGACGAGGAGGATGCGGCCATGCCCGTCGATCGCGACGAGCGCGGTCCAGTCGGGATAGTCGAGGACGTAATAGGGAGCCACGACGTGGCCGTCGGCGGTGACGCAGTCGTCGGCGCGCAGCCGGACCCAGCGGTCCTCGAAGGCGATGCGGGAGCGGAGGACGGTCCAGGGCGGGAGGGGGGTGTTCATCGGCTATGCGGATGAAGAGCGCCGCGGCGAAGCCGCGTCGTCGAACGGAGCCCTCGGGCTCCGCCGGCCGGGCTTGGGCGTCTCGCGTCCAGCTCCGCTGGGCGCGTGCGCCCTGCGCCTAGAAGGGCAACCACTTATGCTTTTCGGTGAAGTTCATGTAGCCGACGTTGACGCCAGCGCGCCAACCGACGCCGAGGCGCACCGGGATGAGCACGGTGTCGCCGCGGCGGAGGTAGCTCGCCGCGAAACCACCCACTGCATAGAGCCGGCCTTCGCCCGCCGGGAAGCGCTTG
>DASVSW010000257.1:0-2381 GCA_036387895.1 Sphingomonas sp. | reverse complement strand
ACGCGGTCGTGCCCTTCGACGAGATCTGGTTCGTCAGCGCGCAGACGGGCGACGGGTTGCCCGAGCTGAAATCGGCGCTGGCGGCGCTGATGCCGACGGGGCCGTGGCACTATCCGGCGGACCAGGTGTCCGACGCGACCGAGCGCGCGCTGGCCGCCGAGGTGACGCGCGAGCAGCTCTACCTCCAGCTCCACGCCGAGCTCCCCTACGCCAGCGCGGTCGAGACCGAGTCGTTCAAGGACCGGCCGGACGGGTCGGTCGAGATCCACCAGCAGATCATGGTGGAGCGCCCGACGCAGCGCGCGATCGTGCTGGGCAAGGGCGGGGCGCAGATCAAGCAGATCGGCGAACGGGCGCGCCGGGTGCTGACGGAGCTGCTCGACCGGCGCGTCCACCTCTACCTGCACGTCAAGGTCCGGCCGGGCTGGGACGAGGAGCGCGAGGTGTACCGCGACATCGGGCTCGACTGGGTCGAATAGCCGCCGGGCTAGGCCGGGCCGAGGGTCTCTTCCACCCAGCCCGGGACCAGCGTTCCCGCCGGCCCGAGCCGCGTCTCGTCGAACCAGCCGCTGCCGGCGGAACGCTCCAGGTTGAGTTCCAGCGTCCGCGCGCCGTTATAGGCGGCGGTGCGGACGAAGCCGGCGGCGGGGTAGACCGCGCCCGAGGTCCCGATCGAGACGAACAGGTCCGCGTCCGCCAGCGCGCGCTCGATCCTGTCCATGTGCTCGGGCATCTCGCCGAAGAAGACGATGTCCGGGCGGAGCGCGGGCGCGCCGCACGCGTCGCACGTCGACCCGAAAGGCAGCGGCCCCGACCGGTCGCGTCGCTCGCCGCACGCGGTGCATAGCGCGGAACGCAGCCGTCCGTGCATGTGGAGCATGCGGCGCAAGCCGGCGCGCTCGTGCAGGTCGTCGACGTTCTGGGTGACGACGAGCAGCCCGCCCATCCATTCGCGATCGAGCCGGGCGAGCGCGTGATGCGCTGCGTTGGGCTCGACGGCGTCGAGCGCCGCGCGCCGGAGATCGTAGAAGCGGTGCACCAGCTCCGGGTCGCGGCGGAGCGCTTCGGGCGTCGCGACGTCCTCGACGCGATGCCCTTCCCATAGCCCGCCGGGGCCGCGGAAGGTCGCCACCCCGCTCTCGGCGGAGACGCCCGCACCAGTGAGCACCACGATGTCGCGCACGCCGTCGGTCATCCTGCTCCTTTTCCGTCTTGGTCGCCCGTTTCGTCGCCTTGGTCGCAATTCCGGTCGATCCGACGCGCCGCCGTTCAGCCGAACCCGCGACCGGGCCAACAGCCGCCATCGGACGGCGGGATAGCGCCGATCAACCATCGGGAGCAAACGGCATGGCGCGGTACGACGGCACTTCGGGGAACGACACGCACCAGGCGGACGCGGACATCGACCTCATCTACGGGAACGCGGGCAACGACCTGCTGAGGGCCGGCGCGGGCGCCGACACGGTGGACGGCGGCGAAGGCGACGACGAGCTTCACGGCGAGGCCGGCGACGACACGATGCGCGGCGGCAACGGATCGGACAAGCTCGACGGCGGCGATGGGAACGACACGCTCGACCTCGGCGGCGGGTCCAACGTCGCGGCGGGCGGCGCCGGCGCGGACGTCATCCGCGTCAACGCCGACCGCGCCTCCGTCCAGCGGATCGACGGCGGCGACGGCGACGACAAGGTCGACATCGCCTACACCACCGCGACCAAGCTCCTCGGCGGGGCCGGCGTCGACTCGCTGGGCATCGGCAACTACATCTACCTGTCGCAGTTCGACGCCTCCAACGGCTTCGAGCGGCTCCACGCCGGCGGCGGCGTCCATGGCGACGCGGGCGCGAACGTCCTCGACTTCTCCGGGTTGACGGTGATGGCCGGCTCGTCGGGCATGACGCTGCACGGCGAGGACGGCGACGACCGGCTCGTCGGCACCACGGCCAGCGACACGCTGAACGGCGGGATCGGCAACGACCGGCTGACCGGCGGGGCGGGGCGCGATATTCTACGCGGCGGTGACGGCTCGGACCGCATCGCGGGCGACGACGGCGACGACGACATCACCGGCGGCGCTGGCGACGACGTGATCGCGGGCGGTCTTGGCAAGGACGCGATCGACTCCGATGCCGGGAACGACGAGGTCGACGGCGGCGCGGACGACGACTCCATACGCGACAATGGCGGCTCGAACCTGCTGCTCGGCGGCGCCGGAAACGATCGGATCGAGGCGTCGGGCTCGCTGGCCAAGGGCGACACGAACAACATCAACGCGGGCGATGGCGACGACCTGGTCTCGCTGAGCGGCGGGACCGTGTCGAGGCTGCTGGGCGGGGCGGGCGTCGACACGCTGGCCATCCACGTCCTGACGATGAACCGGTT
>DASVSW010000256.1:0-20511 GCA_036387895.1 Sphingomonas sp. | reverse complement strand
ACTCGGCGTCGAGCAGCGCCTGACGGTCGATCAGGCCGCGGCGATACTGGATCAGCGTCGCCTCGTAGGAAGCTCTGGCGCGCGCTTCGCCGTCGGCCAGGACCGCGGCGCGGCGGCGATCGGCCTCCAGCCGGGCGATGGCTTGGTCGGACTCGGAAAAGGCGGTCTGCACCGTCCGCTCGAAGGCGAGCACGGCCTGCTCGGTGCGGGCGTCTTCGATCCGGATCTCGTCGCGCAGGCGGCGCTGGTTGAGGAACGGCGCCACCAGGCCGGCGCCGATCGACCAGAAGCCGGTGGTCGCCTCGAACACGCCGCGCTGGAGATTGAGGCCGGCGCTGGGCGTCAGCGTGAGCGCGGGGAACTGCGCGAGCTCGGCGGTCCTGAGCCGCCCGAGCGCGCTCTCCAGCCGCGCCCGCGCCTCCAGCAGGTCGGGGCGGCGGGCGAGCAGGTCGGCGGGGAGGCCGGCGGGGATGGCCGGGGGCGTCGCGAGCGCGGCCGTGACGGGGACGGCGTCGACGCCAGCACCCGCGCGGCCGAGCAGCGCGAGCAGCGTGCGGCGCGCGGCGAACAGCTCGGCCTCCAGCCCCGCGAGCTGCGCGCGCGCGGTGGCGAGGTCGGTATCGACCCGGTCGACGTCCGCGCGGGGAGCCAAGCCGCGACTCGCGCGGATGTCCGCGACGCGGCGGAGCTCCTCGCGGATGCGCACCGTCTCGCGCGCGTCGGCGATCTGGACGGCGAGCCCGCGCGCCTGGAACAGCTGATCGGCGACGTCGGCCGCCAATGTCGCGCGCGCGCCCTGATAAGCGAAGACCGATGCGTCGAGCTCGGCGTCCGCCGAGCGTCGGGCGGCGGCGCGGCGGCCGAACAGGTCGAGCTCCCAGCTGACGGGCAGGCTCAGCGAGTAGGTGTCGATGCGGCCCGGGAAGACGAAGCCGCCCCCGCCGGGGAAGCCTCCGCCCGTACCGGGATCGGTCGGGCCGCCGGCCCCGCCGCCAGCGCCGCCGTTAGCGGGAAGTCCGATCCCGTCGCCGCTGCCTAGGTCATAGGTGCGCTGGCGCGAGGCGTTGGCCTGGATGTCGCCGCGCGGCGCGAACTGGTCGAGCGCGGTGCGGCGCACCACGCGCGCCTCGTCGAGCCGGGCCAACGCCTCGCGCGTCGAGAAGCCGCGGGCGAGCGCCTCCTCGACGAGCGCGGTGAGCTGCGCGTCGCCGTAGAGCGTCCACCAGCGGTCGAGCCGGACCTGAGCGCCCGTGGCGCCGCGCGCTTCGAACGTCGCGGGCAGGGCCGTCTCGGGCGGGCGCGGGTTCCCGGTCGCGCAGGCGGTCGCGAGCAGGCAGGCGAGGAAGGAAAGGGCGCGCGTCATGCGGCCGCTCCAACCGGCGCTTCGCGGGGCGTGACGAAGCGGCGGAGCCTCGGTCGAAGCCATTGTTCGAAGTCGTCCACGAACTCGTAGATCACGGGCACCAGCACGAGGCTGAGCGCCGTCGAGGTGATCAGCCCGCCGATCACCGCCACCGCCATGGGCTGGCGGAACTCGGAGCCCGCGCCCAGCCCCAGCGCGGTCGGCAGCATGCCGGCGGCCATCGCGAAGGTGGTCATCACGATGGGACGGGCGCGCTCGCGGCACGCCTCCACGAGCGCCTCGCGCTGGCCCATGCCCTCCCGCTCGCGCTCGATCGCGTATTCGACGAGCAGGATCGAGTTCTTGGCGGCGAGCCCGAGCAGCATCAGAAAGCCGATCATCGCGGGCAGCGACAGGTCGAGCCCGGTGACGAGCAGGCCCAGGACCGCGCCGCCGATCGCCAGCGGCAGCGCCGACAGGATGGTCACCGGTTTGAAGAAGCTGCCGAACAGCAGGACCATGACGCCGTAGAGCATCAGCACGCCCGCCGCGACGACGAGGCCCATCGCGCCGATCAGCTCGGACAGCGCCTCCGCGTCGCCGGTCTCCGCCGGGCGGATGCCGGCCGGCAGGTTCTTCATGACCGGCAGCTCGTTCACCGCCTCCACCGCGGTCCCGAGCGCCACGCCGTCGCCGAGATTGGCCTCGATCGTCTGCTGGCGGCGGCGGTCGAAGCGGTTGATCTGCGCCGGGCCGGCCTCGAACCGGATGTCGGCGACGCTGCCCAGCGTCGTCGTCCCGCCGGACGCTATGGGCACGCGCAGGCGGGAGAGGGCGTCTAGGTCGCGACGTTCGCGTTCGGGGAGCCGGATCGCGATGGGGATGCGGCGTTCGCCTTGCGTCGCCTTCGCGACGTTGGCGTCGATGTCGCCGATCGTGGCGAGGCGCGCGACGGCGGCGAGCGTCTGCGAGTCGACGCCCAGCCGCGCCATCTCGGCGGGGCGGGGGACGATCTGGATCTCGGGCGCGGCCGGCAGCGCCGCGGGGCGCGGATCGCGGACCGCGGCCAGCCCGCCCATCTCGCGGCGGAGCCGCTCGGTGGTGCGCTCCAGGAGCGCGCCGTCCTCGCCGGTCAGCGTCACCGGCAGCTCGGCCGTGCCGAAATCGCCGAGGAAGCTGACCCGCGCGCCCGCGACGTCGCGTAAGCCGGGGCGGAGCGCGTCGCGGAACTGCGTGGAGGTCAGGTCACGCTCGTGGCGGAGGACGACGATCATCGACCCCGATCGCAGGTCGCCGCCCGAAACGCCCTGGCCGAAGCCGCCGGTCGAGCCGCCGCCGATGCTGGCGAACACGTTGGCGACCTCCGGCCGGCGCTTGAAGACGGCGGTCGCCTCGCGCACCGCCTCCTCCATGTCGGCGCGGGTCGCGCCGGGCGGGCCCTGGATCGCGAGGTTGACATAGTCCATGTTCTGCGCGGGCTGGAAGCTCGCGGGCAGCAGCCCCATCGCGAAGACGGAGCCGGCGAAGAGGACCGTGCCGGCGAGCACCGAGCGCTTCCGATGGTCGAGCGCGTAGGTGAGGATGCGGCGGTACCAGGGCGGCATGTCGCCGCCGGCGTGCGCCGCCTGTTTCGGCTTCAGGAGGTAGGCGGCCATGAGCGGCGTGACGAAGCGCGCCACCGCGAGACTGGCGAGCACGGCCACGGCGACCGTCAGGCCGAACTCCTCGAAGAACTGGCCCGCCATGCCGGGCATCGCCGACACGGGCGCGAAGACCACCACGATCGCGAAGGTGGTGGCGACGACCGCGAGGCCGATCGCGTCCGCGCCCTCCATCGCCGCCTTGTAGGGCCGATCGCCGCGCTCGATGCGCTTCTCGATGTTCTCGATCTCGACGATCGCGTCGTCGACGAGGATGCCGATCACGAGCGTCAGCCCGAGCAGCGTCACCACGTTCAGGCTGAACCCGAACAGCAGCATCGCGGCGAAGGTGGGGACCAGCGACAAGGGCATGGCGACGGCCGCGATCGCCGTCGAGCGCCAGTCGCGTAGGAAGAAGAACACCACCAGCGCCGCCAGGATCATCCCCTCCAGCAGCACGTGCACCGTCGCCTTGAAGCTGGCGCGCGTCTCGTCGACGGTCGACAGCACCTTGGTGAACCGGACGCCGGGATGCGCCCGCTCCAGCCGGCGGATCGCGGCGGTGACGGCGTCCTCGACGGTCACGTCGCTGCCCTCCTTGGTCTTGAGCACCTGGAAGCCGACGACCGGACGCCCGTCGAGCCGCGCGAAATTCCGTTCCTCGGCCGAACCCGCTCCGATCTCGGCGACGTCGGACAGGCGCACGAAGCGGCCGCCCGCGACGGGGATCGTCAGCTCGCGCAGGCGGTCCTCGGTGTCGGCCTGGGCCACGACGCGCACCGTCTGCTCGCGCCCGCCCACCTCCAGCCGGCCGCCGGGCGCGTTGGCGCTGAACTGGCGAAGCGCGTCGTTGAGCTGGGGCACGGTGAGGCCGAAGCCCGCCAGGCGGTCGAGTCGCGCCACCACGTTGATCGCGCGGTCCGCGCCGCCGACCCGGGCGACCTGCGCCACCCCCTTCTGGCCGAGCAGCGCGCGGCTGACCGTGTCGTCGATGAACCAGCTGAGCTCGGGCGTACTCGAGCCTGGCGCGTCGACCGCGTAGGTGAGGATCGGCAGCGAATCGACGTCGACCCGTTCGATGATCGGCTCGTCGATCTCGCGCGGCAACGAAGCACGAACTTGGTCCACCGCGCTTTCCACCTCGTCCTTGGCCCGCTGCTCGTCCTCGCCGATCTCGAAGTTGACCGTGGTGACGGACACCCCCAGCGACACGGACGAGCGCATGTCCTTGATGCCGCTGATGCCGGCGATGGCGTCCTCGACGGGACGGGTGACCTGCGTCTCCAGCTCGGCGGGGGACGCGCCGTTCTGCGTCACGGTCACGAGGACGGCCGGGAAGCTGACGTCCGGGAACTGCTTCACGGGCAGCATAAGATAGGCGAACACGCCCGCCAGCGTCATCGCCGCGAACACCACGACCACGGGGATCGGGTTCTGGATAGCCCAAGCGGAGATGCGGAGTTGGCGCATGGATCGTGCTACTCGAAGCCGCCGGTCGTCCGGCTTGCGCGGGGCCGATAGGCTGCTAGTAGATGGATGTCCATCCAGTTAGGCGAGGATATTTGAACGACGAGCCCGCTTTCAGGCGTCGACCGCACCAACGAGGCGACGAGATCCTCGACGCGGCCATGGCGTTGTTCGCCGAACGCGGGTTCGAGAAGACGCGCATCGTCGACGTGGCGCGCCGCGCGGGGGTGAGCCACGGGACGGTCGGGATCTACTTCCCGACCAAGGAGGCGTTGCTGCGCGCCTGCGTCGAGCGGCTGGCCCAGCCCGAGATGGAGGAGATCGAGGCGGCGATCGGCGCGTTCGTCGGGACGACGCGCGAGCTGCTGGAGTGGCTGGGGCTGTTCTGGCTGCGGCACTGCCAGGACGAGCAGGTGTCGCGCGTCATCCGCGTCGTCGAGGCGGAGCTGGGCAATTTCCCCGAGCTGGCCGAGACGTTCCGCGTGCGCGTCTACGATCCCGTCATCGGGATGTTCGTCCGGATCATCGCGCGGGGGGTCGAGGCCGGCGAGTTCGCCTGCGCCGACCCGACGCCCTATGCCGAGTTCTGCTTCGGGTCGCTGACCCATGCGATGGACTGGAACGAGGGGCTGGGGCGGGTGCTCGACCGGCCGGTCGACGCCGAGCGCTACATCCGGATCTGGGCGACGTCCGCCGCCTGCGGGCTGGCGAACGGACGTTGAACGGAATCCCGTTTTCCCCTATGCGTTTAGCGGGGATTGGGGAGCGACCGCGCCGTGGCGCATTACCGGGTTTACAAGCTGCGCGAGCCGAAGGGCCGCATCGTCAAGGGGAAGGACGTCGAAGCGGCGGACGACCGCGAGGCGATGTGCGCCGCGCATCAGGACCCCGACTGCCCCGTCTGCGAGGTCTGGCGAGGGCCTAAGAAGGTGGGCGACGTCGAGTAGACGCCGCCCCCGCGGTGCTTACGCCACGGCCTGCTTGAGCTTCTCGACGAGGTCGGTCCGCTCCCAGGTGAAGTGATCGCCCTCGGCGTCGCGACCGAAATGCCCGTAGGCGGCGGTGCGCTGGTAGATGGGCGCGTTGAGCTTGAGGTGCTCGCGGATGCCCTTGGGCGTGAGGCGCACGAGCTGCGGGAGGACCGCCTCGAGCTTCGCCGCCTCGACCGTGCCCGTGCCGTGCAGGTCGACATAAACCGACAGCGGCTCGGCCACGCCGATGGCGTAGGAGAGCTGGATGGTGCAGCGCTTGGCGAGGCCCGCCGCCACCACGTTCTTCGCCAGGTAGCGCGACACGTACGCCGCCGAACGGTCGACCTTGGTCGGGTCCTTGCCCGAGAAGGCGCCGCCGCCATGGGGGGCCGCGCCGCCATAGGTGTCGACGATGATCTTGCGGCCGGTCAGGCCTGCGTCGCCGTCCGGGCCGCCGATCTCGAAGGCGCCGGTCGGGTTGATGTAGACCGCGGTGTCGGCGGTGACGAAGCCGTCGGGCAGCGTCTCGGTGAGGACGGTCGTGACGTAGTCGCGGAGCTCCGCGTATTTCGCGGCGTCGGCGTTATGGCCCTTCTCGCAATAGCCGGCCTTGTGCTGCGTCGAGACGACGAGCGCGGTGGCGGCGACGGGGACGCCGTTCTCGTAGCGGAGCGTCACCTGGCTCTTGGCGTCCGGCTCGAGGAAGGGCGCGGCGCCCGAGTGGCGGTCGGCGGCCATGCGCTCGAGGATCTTGTGGCTGTAGTAGAGGGTGGCGGGCATGAAGCCGGGCGTCTCGTCGGTGGCGTAGCCGAACATGATGCCCTGGTCGCCGGCGCCCTCGTCCTTGTTGCCGCTCTCGTCGACGCCCATGGCGATCTCGGCGGACTGGCCGTGGAGGTTGTTCGAGAAGTCGAACGTCTGCCAGTGGAAGCCGTCCTGCTCGTAGCCGATGCGCTTCACCGTCTGGCGGACCGCCTGCTCGATCTCGTCCTGCGCGCCCGGCGTCCAGGCGCCGTTCTCGTACACGCCCTTGCAGCGGATCTCGCCGGCCAGCACGACCTTGTTGGTCGTGGTCAGCGTTTCGCACGCGATGCGGGCGTACGGGTCCTTGGACAGGAACAGGTCCACCACCGCGTCGCTGATCTGGTCGGCGACCTTGTCCGGATGGCCTTCGGACACCGATTCGGAGGTGAAGATGTACGAGCTGCGCATGCGTCGAAACGTCCCTTAAAGATATAAAGATAGCTTTATATGAGCCGTTAGCGGGCGCGGCGGCGGATGGCAACGGCCCCGGCGAGCAGGCCGAAGGCGACGATCGCGGCGAGCCAGTTGCCTAAACGCGAGAAGAGCGTGGGCGGGAGCGGCGGGGGGACCGCCGTCTCGATCGCGCCCGCGCGCTCATGGGGGACGTGGCCGAGCAGCCGGCCGTCGGCGGCGATCACCGCCGAAACGCCGGTGGGCGTGGAGCGGATGATCGGCAGCCCTTCCTCCATCGCCCGCATCCGCGCCTGCGCCAGGTGCTGGGGCGGGCCCCAGCTGCCGAACCAGGCGTCGTTCGACGGGTTGAACAGGAAATTCGGTCGCCGCCGCGGATCGACGACCTCGCCGGAGAAGATGATCTCGTAGCAGAGCTGGATGCCGACCGCGCCGAAGCCGGGAAGCACCAGGTTGCGCGGACCGGGGCCGGCGATGAAGTCGAAGTCGCCGGGCACGAGGCGGGCGAGGCCCAGCGGCTCGAGCAGGGGGCGCATCGGGAGGTACTCGCCATAGGGGACGAGGTGCGCCTTGTCGTAGCGGCCGATGATGCGCGCCCGGGCGTCGATCGCGAACACGGTGTTAGCCGCCGAGACGATGTCGTCGTTCCCGTCGAAGTTGAGCGCGACGCCGCCGACCAGCGCCACGTCGCGCGGCCCCAGCACGCTCGCGATCCGGCGGCGGATGACGACGGGCGACCGGCCGCGATAGACGTATCCCGGATAGCCGTCCTCGATATAGTCGCGGACCATCCCCTCCGGCCAGACCACGAGGCGCGGGCGGGTGCCGGGCACGCCGGACAGCTCGATCAGGCGGCGGAGCACGGGTTCGGCGTCGTCCTCGCCGCGGAGCGACTGGCCGATGTCGGGCTGGACGACGCGGACGAGCGGGCCGTTCGGGATCGCGTCGGGGCTGCTGGTGAAGGGCGCGGAGGCGGCGGCGAGCGCGGCCGCGGCGACGCCGATCGCGGGCGCCCTCCAGCGTCGCTGGAGCAGAGCCAACAGGCTGACCGCCAGCACCACCGTCAGGCCGGACAGCGCATAGGTGCCGACAAGGGCGGACAGGCGCGCGACGCCGGCGACGGGGACCCAGATCACGGCGATCGGGTCCCAGGCGTAGCCGGTGAACAGGACGCCGCGCAGGTATTCGGTCGCGATCCAGGCGGCCCCGAATGCGAGCGCATATGCCGCGTCGGGCGCGCGCCCACGGAACCGCCACCCGACGCCCGCCGCGAGCGCCGGATAGACGCCGAGGTAGAGCGCCAGCGCCACCGCGGCGAGGTAGCCGAGCTCGGGCGGCATCTTGTCCTGGAAGTCGAAGGCGTGCTGGAACCAGTTGTCGTTGACCGTGAAGTGCCCGACCCCGAAGGCGTAGCCGCGCCACACCGCCGACCGGAGCGTCGGCGCGGCGTGGACGATCCACGCCCATGCGGCGACGCACAGGATCGTCAGCGGCCAGAGCTGGAGCGGCGCGAACCCGGTCGCGGCGACCGCGCCCAGGATCAGCGAAAGGAGGGCGGGATAGCGGAGCACGGCGACGCTATGGGGGCCGCGTGTGACAGCGGCAATCCCGGCGGGACTGGACGGACGATCCGCCTCCGCTTTTCCGCACGCTGGCGGATGCGGCCGTCGGAAGGCGCGGAGAAGAGCGGTAGCGCAATATGCAGCGATTGGTCGGAGTTAAACGCTGCCGAGTTCGAACGGGTCTGCACAGGTCCTGAAGAGGGTCATCGATCCGCATACGCGCGCTTTGCGGAACGCATCGACGCCCGGGTCCGGTCGCTTGATCAGCCGCTGTTGAACCGAGCTGGCGCGGAAGTTCTAGACGCGACCAGGTAGCTTGATAGGTGGGGCGATGACCGCTCGGGTGCTGAAGATGGTCCATCAGGGCCGCCGCCGGAGCGGCGGCTTCGCGATCGCGGCGGCCGCGCTGCTCCTGGCCGGGTGCGAGCCGCGCCGCCCGCCGCCGCCCGGTCTGTTGTTCGAAGACCTGCCGGTGAGCGGAAGCCTGGCGGTCGCGAGACGTGCGGGCTTCACCCGGTGCGTCGCCTTCTCCGGCAGCATGCGATGCCGCCGCAAGGACGTGATGCTGGCCGGAGAGGGGCCGTACGAGGCGGCGGTCGACCTGAAGCGTGGCGACGGCGCGGGCGGGTTCGACCAGCTGATCCTGTGGCACGACTGGGACCAGCACGCGGTCTACGCGGTCGGCGACGTGCTGGAGCGGCGGGGCTGGCGGTCCTGCTACACCACGATGGGCCGGGGCGCGTGGGGCGACCAGAAGGTCTATACCCATCCACGCTCGCGCGTGCTGATCGCGACCGACATCAGCTACTGGATCAAGCGGCGGTTGCGCGTGATCCCGACGTGGAACGGGCGTAGGCCGCGCTGCTGATCGGCGCGCGCGGGTCGCCATGCACCGTCCGTTAACCCCTCGCCGCCAAGCCGGTCGGCGACTTGGAGGTGCGGCCATGGGTGATCAGCGGGCTTTCGCGGCGGTGGGGCGGCGGATGCGGATGCCGGGCGGGCCAAGCGCGCCGACGCCGCTCACGACCCCGGCCGAGCTGCTGCGGCGCGTCCAGCGGGCGCTCACCGAGCGGCGCGACGCGGAAGCGCGAGGCTAAGAGCCTGCGCGCCGGGCGCTGCGGGCGGCGACCTCCTCCTCGATCGCGCGGCGGAGCTCGTCGCACCGGCCGTGGCGGCTGCCGGAGACGCGGCGCTCGCCGATGGTGGCGGTCCACAGGCAGCGCAGCGTGTCGGGGCGGCCGGGCGGGGCGACCGCGCCGACCTGGCGCAGCGTGAGGCCGGGGGTAGTCGGGGTCGAGGCGGCGGTCGGCGATACGGGCAGGGCGATCGCGAGAAGGGTTGAGGAGAGCATCGGCATGCCATCCCATATGGTGTCATCCGATACCGTCTCAACGGTCCCGAGCCGCGCGCGGGGCCGGCAGGAACGCCCGTGACGGCCTGCGGCGAACGATCCGTTCCGGACCTAATCACTCCTTAACTCCGCGCCGATATCGTAACGACCATGAGCGACCTCCTGTCCAAGATCGGCCCCGTCTCCTCCTGCGGCTCGACCTCGCTGGTCAAACGCTCGCTGGAGGCGATCCGGGCGCATCTGGGGATGGACGTCGCCTACCTGTCGGAGATCGTCGGCGACGAGTCGGTGTTCCGCGAGGTCGTCGCGCCGGGGCTGGAGCATCTGGCGGCGGTGGGGGACGTCCGGTCGCTCGAGGACGTCTATTGCCGGCACATCCTGGAAGGGCGGCTGCCCGAGCTGATGCCTGACACGAGCGCCTTCCCGCTCGCGGCGTCGATGCCGATCACCCAGGCCGTGCCGATCGGCGCGCATGTGAGCGTGCCGATCCGACGGCCGGGCGGCGAGCTTTATGGCATGTTCTGCTGCCTGAGCGCGGAGAGCCGGCCGTCGCTGAACGAGCGCGACCTCCACATCGTCCGCGCCTTCGCAGGCCTCGTCGCCGAGGAGATAGAGCGCGACGCGGCGACCACGGAAGGGCATGCGGCCAAGCGCGCGGCGGTGCGGGGCGCGATGGAGCCGGGCGGGCTGGTCGTCCATCTCCAGCCGATCTGCGACCTCCTCGACGGGCGGGCGGTGGGATACGAAGCGCTGTCGCGCTTCGCCGGGCCGAACGCCAGGACGCCAGACCGCTGGTTCGCCGACGCCGCCGAGGTGGGGCTCGGCGTCGAGCTGGAATGCGCGGCGATCGCGGCGGCGGTGAAGCTGCTGCCGATGCTGCCCGCGAGGGCGACGCTGTCGCTCAACGCCTCGCCGGCCACCGTCGTCAGCGGCGCGCTCGTCGCGCTGCTCGATGTGGCCGAGCCTGAGCGGCTGGTGCTGGAGGTGACCGAGCACGCTGATGTGGGCGATTACGACGAGCTGTGCCGGCATCTGGAGCGGCTGCGCGCGCGCGGCGTGCGGCTGGCGGTGGACGACGCGGGCGCGGGTTTCTCGGGGCTCCAGCACATCCTCAAGTTGCGGCCGGATTCGATCAAGCTCGACATGGCGCTGATCCGCGGGATCGACGTCGACCCGGCGCGCCGCGCGCTGGCCGCCGCCATGCAGAGCTTCGCGCGGCAGACGGGGGCGATGCTGGTGGCCGAAGGCGTCGAGACGGCGGCGGAGCGCAAGACGCTGATCGCGCTGGGGTTCATGCGGGGGCAGGGTTATCTTCTGGGCCGGCCCGCGCCCGGCGCGGAGGTGGCCGCGGCCGAGATGGCGGCGCGGGCCGCCTGACGCCGGTTCCGGCGGAGCGCCGGGGCTGATATGGCGGGGGCATGACGCTCCGCCCCTTCCACCTCGCCTTTCCCGTCCACGACCTATCGGCCGCGCGCGGCTTCTACGGCGGCGTCCTCGGGTGCCGGGAGGGGCGGTCGAGCGACCGGTGGATCGACTTCGACTTCCACGGCCACCAGATCGTGGCGCATCTCGACGAACGCGCAGGCGCGTCGGCGGGCGGGAACATGGTCGACGGGCACCAGGTGCCGGTGCCGCATTTCGGCCTGGTGCTGGGGATGGCGGACTGGGAGGCGCTCGCAGCGCGGGTGCGCGACGCGGGCGTGCCGTTCGGGATCGAGCCGCATGTGCGTTTCCAGGGCCAGGCGGGCGAGCAGGCCACCATGTTCTTCCGCGACCCCTCGGGCAACGCGCTGGAGTTCAAGGCGTTCGCCGACGACGCCATGATCTTCGAAACCGGGCTGTCCGACACGGAGACGCTGAAGTGACCGCGCCCGTCGAGGTCGACGTGCCGCACAAGCTAGGCAAGGCCGAGGCGCGGCGCCGCGTCGAGCAGGGCTTCGGCAAGCTGGCGGGGTTCGTGCCCGGCGGGCAGGTGACGCGCCACGGCTGGGAAGGCGACGTGCTGCGCTTCGCCGTCGAGATGATGGGGCAGCGGATCGAGGCCAGGCTCGACGTCCAGGAGGCGAAGATCCACGCCCGGCTGGAGCTGCCGCCGCTCTTGGGCATGTTCGCGGGGCGGATCCAGGCGGCGCTCCAGCGGAAGGCGCCGGAACTGTTGGAGTAGCCGAACGCCGCACGCGGACAGCGACGCTGTTCGCGAGACGGCGTCAGCCGGCCGGCGGTCGGCGCAGCCGAACCGTTCGACGACGCGAGCCGGCCGGCGGTCGGCGCAGCCGAACCGTTCGACGACGCGGCTTGGCCGCGTCGGGCCTTAGACTCCGCCGTCGTCGGCGTCGTGGCGAAGCCACGCCGTCGATCCCAGCGGAGCGCCGGGTCGGCCGCGGTTGGGCGAGTCAGCCGGACGTGGCCGGCTGCCGCCCTGCGCTCACCCGCCAGATCACGTTGCCGACATCGTCCGCCACCAAGAGCGCGCCCGACTTGTCGGCGGTGACGCCCACGGGTCGGCCGCGGGCCTTGCCGTCGGCGGTCAGGAAGCCGGTGAGGAGGTCGACGGGCTTGGCCCCCCGCACGGGGAAGCCGCGCTCGTTGAAGGGGACGTAGACGACCTTGTAGCCGGACGGCGGCTTGCGGTTCCACGACCCGTGCTCGCCGATGATGGCGCCGCTGGCGAAACGCGCGCCGAGCCGGAGGCCGTCGGTGAAGGTCAGCCCGAGCGCCGCGACGTGCGGCCCGAGCGCGTAGTCGGGACGCTTGGAGTATTGCTGGAGCGCCGGGTTGGACGGCTCGACGCGACGGTCGGGATAGCCGCCCCAATAATACCAGGGCCAGCCGAAATGGTCGCCCAGCTCCACCTGCGTCAGATAGTCGGGGACGAGGTCGGAGCCGAGCATGTCGCGCTCGTTGACGACGGTCCAGGGCTGGCGCGTCACGGGGTTGATCGCGACGCCGACCGGGTTGCGCAGCCCCGCCGCGTAGACGCGCCAGTTCTTGTCCGCCGGCCAGACCTGGAGGAGGTTGGCGCGGTAGCGTTCGAGCTCCAGCCCCTTCTCCGCGATGTTCGACGCCGACCCGACGGAGACGAACAGCGTCTCGCCGTCGGCGGACGCGACCACGTCGCGCGTCCAGTGGTTCTCGCCGCCGTTGAGCTTGACGACCAGCTCCGGCCGCGCGGTGATCCGCGTCTGGCCGTCCCGGTAGGGCACGCGGACGAGCGCGTCGGTGTTGGCGACGTACAGGCTGCCCTTGTGGAGCGCCATGCCGAAGGGCGAGTTCAGCCCCGTCATGAAGGGGGTCTTGAGCTCCGCCACGCCGTCGCCGTCCGCATCGCGGAGCAGCGTGATGCGGTTGGCGGACGGGGTCGCGGCGCCCGCCCGGCCGAGCAGCCAGCCCATGACGACGCTCGTGATCCCGCGCTTGGGCCGGGGCGGCGAGTTCGATTCGGCGACGAGGACGTCGCCGTTGGGCAGCCGGTGCATCCAGCGCGGATGGTCGAGGCCGCTCGCGAACGCCTGGACCTGGAGCCCCGAGGCCGGCGTCGGGCGGGCGGAGCCCCAGCCGACGGGCTCGGCGATGGCGACGGTGGGGATGGTCTGGACGCGCGGCTGCGAGATGTTCGGGCGGACGCCCTGCACCGCCTCGATCGGCAGCTCGGCGGTGTCGGGCCAGGCGAGCCAGGCGAACACGCCGCCCGCGGCGACGCCGATGAGCGCGAGAAGGATCAGGATGCGACGGATCATAGAGGCGAGGTAGGCGGGAGAGGGGAGGCGCACAATCCTGCGCGCGCCGGGCCGCGCGTGCGCGCCGTCACTCCTCCGCGTATTCCGGCACCGGCACGGGCGGGTGGAGGCGCAGCCGGTTGATGCGGCGTTCGTCGGCCTCCGTCACCTCCAGGATCCAGCCGGACGGATGGTCGATGCGCTCGCCCGCTTCCGGCACGCGGCCCGCCAGCACCGCGGCGAGGCCGCCCAGCGTGTCGACGTCCTCCTCCGACTCGCCCAGCCTGGGGTCGATCAGCTCCGCCGCGTCCTCCAGCTCGGCGCGGGCGTCCGCCTCCCACGCGCCGCCGGGCAGCGCCACGATGAGCGCGCGGGGCGCCTCGTCATGCTCGTCCTCGATCTCGCCGACGATCTCCTCGATCAGGTCCTCGATCGTGACGAGGCCCTCCGTGCCCGAATACTCGTCGAGCACGACCGCGAGGTGGACGCGCTTCTGGCGCATGTCGGCGAGGAGATCGAGCGCGCCGCGCGACATGGGCACGAACAGCGGCTCGCGGATCAGGCTGGAGATGGTGGCGGGCTTGGCGGCGCCCGTCGCCAGGATCGCGAACACGTCCTTGATGTGGATCATGCCGACGATGTGGTCGAGCTTGCCGCGATAGACGGGCAGGCGCGAATGGCCGGCCTCGGCGAAGATGCGAACGAGCTCGGCGAAGCTCGTCCCCTCCTCGACGGCGATGATGTCCGCGCGGGGCACGCCCACGTCGCCCGCGTCGCGCTCGCCGAAATGGAGGAGGTTCCTGACCATCTGCCGTTCGAGCGGCGACAGGTCGCCGGCGGCGTCGGGGGCGGGATCGTCCTCGTGGCGGTCGATCGCGTCTTCGAGCTGGTCGCGTAAGCGCTCCTCGTCGCGGTCGCCGAAGATGGCCTTCCGAAGGCCGGTCCAGATGCTTTCCGGTTCGCGCTCCGACGCGCTGCTACTAGGGCCCTCGGGCATGGTGGGTCGTTCAGTCCTCTTGCACCGGATAGGGGTCGTGGAGACCGAGGCTCGCCAGCGCGTCGCGCTCGATCGCCTCCATCGCCTCCGCCTCCTCCTCGGCCAGATGGTCGTAGCCTAGCAGATGGAGCACGCCATGCACCATCAGATGCGCGGCGTGGTCGGCGACGGGGACGCCGCGCTCCGCCGCCTCGGCCGCGCAGACGCCATGCGCCAGGATGAGGTCGCCGAGCAGCACCTCTCCATCGTCCGACCCTTGGGTGACGGTCTCGATCAGGTCGGGCTGGACCATGGGGAAGGAGAGGACGTTGGTCGCCTTGTCCTTGCCCCGGTATTGACGGTTGAGCGTACGGACTTCCTCGTCCCCCGCCAGCCGCACGGAGATCTCCACGGCGGCGGCGGTGGCGAGGAGCTCGGGATGCAGCGTCCGCTCGATTGCGGCGGTGGCGGCGCGGAGCGCGAGGGCGTCCCAGTCGGCGTCGGGCCAGGAGTTCTCGCGGGAGAGGGCAATCTCGATCACACCCCGCTCCTCAGGCCAAGTCCGTGTGGGTGAAATCGTCGCCCTTGTAGAGGAGGCGCGCGCCACTGGTCTTCGCACAAGCGTAAGCGAAGCAGTCACCAAGGTTCAGGTTGGCCGGGCTTCCGCTCCTCTTTCCATAGCGGGCAAACGCCGCAAGCGCGCCGAACGTCTCCGCTTGGCCGATTCTCATCAATTTAAAGCCTAGACGTTCCGCCAACGCGTTGACGTCATCATAGGCCCGATCTGCTTGGATCACGCGAGTCCGCGTAATCGCGACCGTCGTTTCCCAAACTGCGATCGGAGACCAAAGCCGATCCTGATCGTCGTCCAGCAACCCGAACAGGAACTCAGCGTCCGGCTCCAGCATCAGCATCGACACGGCTGCCGAGGCATCGACGAATATCGTCACGCGTCGCCCGACAAGTCGTCAAAGAAAGCTTTGTCAGCATCAAGGCCGGTCGGTGGCGGCAAAGGGTGTTCCCGCCAGTACTGTTCGATTACATCGCGCGAAGCACGATGACGAGGCTCCGCCGGTTTCGCAGCATTGAGCTCCGCTTCGATCCTGCGCATCGCGTCAAGCACGATTTTAGCTTCGCTGATGCCCAAACGCCTCGCTACCCGAGCCACCGCGGCTGCGGTTTCTAAGTCTTCGATATGAAGCGGCGTCATTCCGAAACTTTACGACAAGATTGCCTGCGAGCGCTAGCCGGTCGATGCTCTATCAAGCGTTCGGCCCTTCGTACGCCTCCACGATGCGCCCCACGATCGGATGGCGGACCACGTCGCCCGCGGTGAAGCGGCTCATGGCGATGCCTTCCACGCCTTCCAGCCGGCGGACGGCGTCGGCGAGGCCGGACGCCGCGACGCCGCCGGGGATGTCGACCTGGTTGGGGTCGCCGCAGATCACCATGCGGCTGTTCTGGCCGAAGCGGGTGAGGA
Source organism: Sphingomonas sp. (assembly GCA_036387895.1). Lineage (GTDB taxonomy): Bacteria > Pseudomonadota > Alphaproteobacteria > Sphingomonadales > Sphingomonadaceae > Sphingomonas. Next base: position 4,791 of record DASVSW010000256.1, on the reverse strand, counting down.
ACATCTTCATCTGGGCGGGCGTGGTGTTCTGCGCCTCGTCGAGGATGACGAACGCGTCCGCCAGCGTGCGGCCGCGCATGAAGGCGATGGGCGCCACCTCGATCTCGCCCGACGAGATGCGGCGTTCGACCTGCTCGGCGGGGAGGCAGTCGTAGAGCGCGTCGTAAAGCGGGCGGAGATAAGGGTCGACCTTCTCCTTCATGTCGCCGGGCAGGAAGCCCAACCGCTCGCCAGCCTCGACGGCGGGGCGCGACAGGATGAGACGCTGGACGGAGCCGGTGATGAGCTGCGCGACGGCCTGCGCGACGGCGACATAGGTCTTGCCCGTGCCCGCCGGGCCGAGCGCGAAGATCATGTCGCTGGACGCGAGCGCGCGCATGTACGCGGCCTGCGCCGGGGTACGCGGCACGATGGTCTTCTTGCGCGTGCGGATCATGATGCCGGGCACGCGGTCGGCGGGTTCGGCGCGGACGATGCCGTCGAGTACGGGTTCGGACGCCATGGCGATGGCGGCGTCGACCAGGCCAAGATCGACCTCCTCGCCCCGGCCTACCCGGCCATAAAGGTCGTGGAGCACGTCGCGCGCCAGCGCCACCTGTTCGGCCGATCCTTCCAGCTGCACCCGGTTGCCGCGCGCGGTGACGTAGACGCCCAGCCGGTTCTCCAGCCCGACCAGGTTCTGGTCATATTGTCCGAACAAGGCCGCGAGGTGCTGGGGACGGTCGAAAACGAGTTCGACGCGCGAACGATCGCCGGATTGGGCGGGAACGGGTTTGCGGCTCATGCGGTCCTGTAACGACGGAGGAACCGGAAAGTTGAGCGGCGGGCGGCCGAAATGCAATGTGGCCGCTCACGAAAAAGGCCGGGCCGCATGAACGCGACCCGGCCCATCTTGAGTCGAGGGCGGAAAGCTCAGCCGAAATCGGCGACGCCGACGTCCGAGTTGATCCGCGAGTAGACGAAATATTCGACGCCGTCGCGCTCGACGCTGCCGTCGAACTCGATCCCGGTGATCAGGTTGCCGCCGGCCCGAAAGCGCACGGCGCCGCCATGGCCCGACAGCTCGATCTGGCCGCCCGGGAACAGGAGCCGGTCGCCGGGGCGTTGGCCGCCCAGCGCCGTGGTGGTCACGAACAGGTCGTTCCGGGTCAGCGTCACCACGTCGAAGCCCGATCCCGGCGCGGCGTTGGCGGTGTCAAAGAAGAACAGGTCGGTCGCGAGCGTATCGGCGCGTCCGAGGAGGCGCTCGTCAGCGGTGGTGCTTTCGAACACGGCCGCTCCGCCCGGACGGACGGACGCGTCGCCGTAATAGCGCAGCCCGTCCGCCGCTCCGAGGAAGCGCAAGCCCTGGTCGGCCGAGTCCCCGCCGAGCAGGAAGACGCGGTCGGTCCCGCCGAGCGCGAACGCGCCCGACGCGGTTGCGCGGACGACGCCGCCCGGCGCGGCGAGCGTCACGTCCACCGCGAGCACGTCGCTCCGGCCGAAGTCGAGCACGCGGTCGACGCCGCTCACGACCGTCTTGGTGCGCACGACGAAGAGGTCCCCGGCGAGCCCGCCCGTCAGCTTGTCGGCGCCGAGGCCGCCGTCCAGCACGTTGCGGACCTGGTTGCCGAACAGGACGTCGTCGAACTTGGACCCGATCAGGTTCTCGACGCCGAACAGCCGGTCGTCGGCGGCGCCGCCTACCCCTGCGCCGCCGCTGATGTTGACCCGCACGCCGCCCGTCGCGGTCTCGTAGCTGACGGTGTCGACGCCGGCGCCGCCCTGGATGCGGTTGGCGACCTGGTTCGCGACGATCACGTCGTCCCCGCTCCCGCCGACCGCGTTCTCGATCACGGCGCCGTAGGCGATGGAGATGTTGTCGGTGAAGAGCGGGCTGGTGACGCCCAGCGCCAGGCGGAACTCCTCATAGGCGTCGAAGGTGTCCTGGCTGTGCGGCGCGAAGCCGATCGCGGCGCGGTTGGCGTTGACCTGTTCGAGCGTCAGGAACGTCTCGATTCCGCCGCCGTTCGAGAAGGCGCCCTCGTTCAGGTCGATCCGCGACGGCGTCCGCCACCCGGAGAAGTCGAGCGTGTCGACGCCGCCCGCGTCCCAGATGGTGACGACCGGCCGGGTGTTGACCGTGAAGTCGTAGGCCGCGCGGCCGGCGGTCGAATTGAAGCCGTAGACCGTGTCGCCCGTGCGGGTGGTCAGGTCCGCGCCGTACATCGCCTGGATCGCGGCCACGTCGTGGACGAGCGGCGTCGCGGCGTAGGCGAAGTTTAGGAGCGCCCAGTCGACATGCTGCGCGCCCGTCTCATAGGCGTCGAAATAGCTCATGATCGAATATTGCAGCGAGTCCTGCGCGAAGGCGGCGTCATCGGCGTAGGTGATCGGATCGGGCTCGCCGTCGTTGTCGCGGTCGTCGGTCGCGTCGTAGTCGCCGGGGTGGCTCAGGCCCAGCGCGTGGCCCAGCTCGTGGATCATCGTGGTCTGGGCGTAGTAGCCGGGGGTCAGCGGTTCGAAGTTGGAGGGCACGAACCCGTCGATCCACACGTCGCCGCCGAGCCGGCCCACCCGGTCGAAGCCCTGCGCCTCGAACTGCGCGTCGAGGCCGTCGCCGAAAGGGAGATAGGCGTAGGCCTGCGCGCCGCCCGTGTCCGTGTTGCCGAACATGATGTCCGCGTCCGCGCCGGCCTCGCGGAAGCCGATGGCGACGAGGTCGTCCCACAGCGCGATCGCGGTGCGGGCGAGCGCGGTCTGGCCGGCGGTGAAGACCGAGAAGGCCGCGGCGTTCAGCGCTTCGGGCAGGGCGGCGTCGCCCGCGGCGTTGACGTAGTAGCTGCTCCTCAGCTGCTCGAAGTCGAGCCAGAAACCGAAATCGAGGACGCCGTCGTCGAGCTCGCCGTAGTTGCCGACGGACCAGCTGTAGCCCATGCGGTTCAGGTTGGCCGCGACCTCAACCACGGTCCAGATCGGCTTGCCGCCGAAGGTGCGGCCCGCGAACGGATCGAGCGAGAACGCCTCCGGCTCCACGCCGCCGCAAGCCGGGCATGAGCAGCCGAACAGGTGGCGGACGTCGGTGGTGTCGGGCATTCGATCCTCCCGTCGGGCACCACCGTCCCGGTCCGGGGACGTGCTCGACAGCCGCTCAATCGCTCCTCAATCGATAAAGACAGGTTAAGTCACGCGGCGCGCCGGATCGGCTCGCCGGTGAGCGAGTTGGGGCCCGCCGCGGCGAGGGTCACCGGCACTAGGTCGCCGACCGCCGCGTCCGCGACGATGTGGACCGACTGGAGCCAGGGCGACTTGCCGAGCATCTGCCCTGCGAGCTTGCCGCGGCGTTCGACCAGCACCTCGCAGGTCCGCCCGACGGTGGCCCGGTTGAAGGCGTGCTGGTCGCGGTTGAGCGCGGCCTGGAGGCGCTGGAGCCGGTCGTCCATGACCTCGGGCGCGACCTGCTCGGGCATGGCGGCGGCGGGGGTGCCGGGCCGCGGGCTGTATTTGAACGAGAAGGCGAGCGAGTAACCGACCGCGTCGACCAGGTTCAGCGTGTCGGCGAACTCCGCTTCCGTCTCGCCGGGGAAGCCGACGATGAAGTCGCCCGACAACGCGATGTCGGGCCGCGCCGCGCGGACGCGGTCGAGGAGGCGGAGATAGGAGTCGCGGTCATGCGACCGGTTCATCGCGCGGAGCAGCCGGTCCGATCCCGCCTGCACCGGCAGGTGGAGGAAGGGCATGAGCTTGCCCACGTCGCGGTGCGCCGCGATCAGGCCGTCGGTCATGTCGTTGGGGTGGCTGGTCGTGTAGCGGATGCGGGCCAAGCCCGGCAGCCGGTCGAGCGCGCGGATCAGGCCGTCCAGCCCCTGCATACGCCCTGCCTCGTCCTCTCCTTCCCAGGCGTTCACGTTCTGGCCGAGCAGCGTGATCTCGCGGGCGCCCGCGTCGACGAGCGAGCGGGCCTCGTCCATCACCTGGCCCCAGGGGCGCGAGACCTCGGCGCCGCGGGTGGAGGGGACGACGCAATAGGTGCAGAACTTGTCGCACCCTTCCTGCACCGTCAGGAAGGCGGACGGCCCGACGCGGCGGCGGGCGGGGAGCGCGCCGAACTTGCTGGCGATCGGCATGTCGGTGTCGAGCGCGGCTTCGCCCCGCGCGGCGCGCGCCACGAGGTCGGGGAGGTTGTGATAGGCCTGGGGGCCGACCACCACGTCGACCTTGGCGCGGCGCACGATCTCCTCGCCCTCGGCTTGCGCGACGCAGCCGGCGACCGCGATCATCGGCGCCGCGCGGTCCCGCTCCCGCGCGTCCTTCCGGAGGCGGCCGATGTCCGAATAGACCTTCTCGGTCGCGCGCTCGCGGATGTGGCAGGTGTTGAGGATGACGAGGTCGGCGTCCTCCGGCGCGGCTGCGGGCACGAGGCCCTGCGCCGCCATCAGCTCGCCCATGCGCTCGCCGTCATAGGCGTTCATCTGGCAGCCGAAGGACTTGACGTGAAAGGAATTCGGGAAGGATTTCGAGGTGGCGGTCATCGGCGCGTCCATAGCGGATGCGGAGGAGGGGGCCAATGCCGCGGGGACGGGACGGCGGGCGAAGTTGAGGGAGGTGAAGGCGTGAACGCGCTTTCGGAGCGGATGCGCCCGGGAAGCGCCGGGAACGCGGCCGGGACGCGGCGGCGACGCGACAGGTGCGCTACGCTTGCGCTACTCGGGCGCGGTTCCGACGCGACGATCCCGCGCCTGTGTCGCGCCGGGATCGGACGCCGACGCGCCGCCCGCAACGCTTCGTCATGCCGGACTCGATCCGGCATCC
>DASVSW010000255.1:0-2172 GCA_036387895.1 Sphingomonas sp. | reverse complement strand
CGATCGCGGAGGCGTCCCAGCCGAGCTGGATCGCGGCCCAGAAGGACCAGGTGGCGGGGTAGACGACGCCGCCGACCTGCCAGAGCAGCCAGGCGACGACGAGCGGCGCGGCGCGGCCGGCCTCGAACAGCGGGCGGAACGAGCCGACGACGTTGGCGTCGCGCAGGCGGAAGGGGCGGCGGTTCTCGGGCGCCAGCGTCTCGGGCAGCAGGAAGAGCATGACGGCCGCGTTCAGCGCGGCCAGGCTCGCCGCGACGACGAAGGGCGCGCGCGGACCCAGGTCGGAGACGAGCCCGCCCAGCGCCGGGCCGATGACGAAGCCGATCCCGAACGCAGCGCCGATCCAGCCGAACAGCTCCGCGCGGCGTTCGGGCGGGGAGACGTCGGCGATCACGGCGCCCGCCGGGCCGAAGGTCGCGCCCGCCACGCCCGCCACCGCGCGGCCGACGAACAGCCAGAAAAGCGTCGGCGCGACGGCCATCAACAGATAGTCGATCGAGAAGGCGACCATGGCGGCGATCAGCACCGGCCTGCGCCCGAAGCGGTCGCCGAGGCTCCCCATCACCGGCCCGGCGAAGAACTGCGCCACCGCGAACACCGCGAGCATCCAGCCCGACACGCGCGTCGCCTCCGTCAGGTCCATCCCGCCGAGCTCGGTGACGAGCGCGGGGAGCACGGGCATGACGATGCCGAAGCCGATCACGTCGACGACCACGGCGGCCAGGACGATCGGGACGGCGCGGTGCGGGAAGCGGGTCATGAACAGAGGCTAAGTTCGCGAAGTTCGCGGTACGTCACCGGCCGAACGTCGACGAACCGAGTGCGGAGCAGGGGCGGGGTCGGGGGAGTCCGACGGCGCGCGAGGACGGCGAGGCGGAAGAGGTTCGGCACGGCGCGGCTTGGAGCATATCCGGCCCGTGTAGGACAGGCCCGATGCCCGGGTTGCGTTCGGCGGGGCTGCCGATAGCGTCGGCCGGGATCGAGAGCTGGAGCACGGACATGGACCGCGGCAAGACCGACGAGACGATGAGCCTGCGCGATCTGCGCGCGGACTTCCTGGCGGGCAGCACCGAATCGATGCCGCTCGCCGGGCTGATCGTCTGGGCGGCGCTGGGGCTGGCGGCGCTCGCCTTGCCGGCGCGGACCATCGGCACGCTGGCGCTCTACATCATGGCGGCGATCCTGCCGCTCGCCTTCGTCATCGACCGGGCGCGGGGCAGGCGGCTGTTCGCCGGCGGCGACCACAATCCGCTGACGCGGTTGTTCCTCGTGTCGATCGTGGGGATCGGGCTGACGGTGCCGTTGGTGATCGTCGCCGCGCAGCTGAGCCGCCAGCCCGATCTCGTGGTGCTCGGCATGGCGATCCTCGCGGGCGTGATCTGGATCCCTTACGGCTGGGCCGCGGGCGACCCGGTCGGGCTGCGCCATGCGATCGGGCGCGCGGTCGGCGCTTACGCGGCGTTCGCCTTCGCGCCCGTCCCCTACCGGGCGAGCGCGGTCTGCGCGGTGGTGGTGCTCGCGTATTGCTATTCGCTTACGTCGATGCGGCGGCCGGGGGTGGCGCAGCCCGCCTGACGAGCGGGATCGCCGACGCCGCTTGGCAAGCGGGGCGCTTCCGTGGCATGGCGCGCGCAGCATACCCGATCTTCGATAATCGCGAGAGGACCCGCCATGGCCACCGCCGCCGACGCCGCGACCGATACGCTCGATGAGTTCCGCCAGACCGCCCGCGCCTGGCTGGCCGAGAACTTCCCCGCGTCGTTGCGCGGCAAGGACAACGGCATGTCCGCGATCGAGGGGCCGGGCGATCAGTCGGAGGACGAGCGCCGCTGGCAGGAGGCGATGGGGAAGAAGGGGTGGGGCGTCCCCACCTGGCCCGGGCAGTACGGCGGCGGCGGCCTGTCCCGCGCCGAAGCGCGCGTGCTGCAGGAGGAGATGAACCGGGTCGGCGCCTGGAACCCGATCGGCGGCATGGGCGTGATGATGTTCGGCCCGACGCTGCTGGAGTACGGGTCGGAGGAGCAGAAGCACGAGCACATCCCCGGCATCGCGACCGGCACGGTGCGCTGGTGCCAGGGCTATTCGGAACCCAATGCAGGGTCGGACCTCGCCAACATCCAGACCTTCGCCGAGGACAAGGGCGATCACTACATCGTCAATGGGCAAAAGACC
>DASVSW010000254.1:0-1552 GCA_036387895.1 Sphingomonas sp. | reverse complement strand
ATGGCGAGAGTGGCGAGGTCGCCGAACTCGAAGGAGCGGTTGATCGCCTCCCAAGGGCGACCGGGCTTGGGGTCGCGGATCGGCATCCATTCGAAATAGGCCTGCATCGCCGCGGCCTTGCGCTTGGCCCAGTCGCCTTCCGCGTCGGGCTGGTGGTTCTGCGCGCCGCCGATCCAGCCGTCGTTGGTGACCTCGTGATCGTCCCAGACGACGATGAAGGCGGCGCGGGCGTGCGCGGCCTGGAGGTCGGGGTCGGCCTTGTGCTGCGCGTGGCGGACCCGGTAGTCCTCCAGCGTCACGATCTCGCGCGGGGGCTCGGGCAGGCGGCCGAGCTTGCGCCCGATCTCCGCGCCGTAGCCGTCGGGGCCGTATTCGTATATGTAGTCGCCCAGGTGCAGAACCGCGTCGAGGCGCGGCAACGCGGCGATAGCCCGGAACGCGTTGAAGTAGCCGCCCGGGTAGAGCTGGCAGGAGACGACCGCCATCGCGACGTCGGCGGTCCGGCCGACCGGCAGCGTGCGGAAGCGGCCGGTCGGCGAACGCTGGCCGCCCGGCGTCTCGAACCAGTACCAGTGCTCCGCGCCGGGCTTCAGGCCGGCGACCTCGACCTTGGCGGTGAAGTCGCGCGCGGCGCGCGCGGCGACGCGGCCGGATTTGAGCGGCCGGCCTTCCGCAGAGGCCGCGACGTGCCAGCGGAGTGCTATGTCGCCGGTCGCCCCTTCGGGCGGGGTGGCGCGCGTCCAGATCACCGCGCCGTCCGCGGCCGGGTCGCCGGACGCGACGCCGTGGAGGAAACGGACGCCGGCCGCGCCTTGCGCCTCGCCCAACGCGGGCATGGCGAGCGCCGCGCTCGACCCCAGGGCGGCGATGGCTTGGCGGCGTGTCACGGTCATGGTCGATCCCCCGGCGTCGTGGAGCGGGACGGCCCGCCCGCCCTGGACCCAGACGCGATGAATGTTACGCCGGTGCGACCGCCGTTGTAATCCGCTTGTCACCGGCGGGACGCCGGTCCGTCACGCGACGCGCATAGTGGCCCGCCCACACCAAGGGGGGATTCATGATGACGCGTCACTTCACGCGCGCGGCGCTGGCCGCGCTTGCGCTCGGCTGCTCAGGCACTGCGCTCGCTCAGGCCAACGTCCAGCCGGGCGCCGGCGAGAACGCCGACACCGCCGCCGACGACATCATCGTCACCGCGCAACGCGTCGAGCAGCGGATCGAGGACGTACCCGTCACCGTCACCGCGCTGACGGGCGCGCGGCTGTTCGACATCGGCGCGTCCGAGCTCGACGAGATCGCGGCGTTCGTGCCCGGCCTGCAGGTCCAGGAGCAGAGCGCGAACAACCCCGGCTTCGTGATCCGCGGCATCACGTCGGACAGCGGATCGGCGCAGCAGGGCGCGCGCGTCACGTTGTACTACAACGGCGTCGACATCTCGCGCTCGCGCGGGGCGTTCCAGGACCTGTTCGACCTGGAGCGGATCGAGGTGGTGAAGGGACCGCAGGCGACGCTGTTCGGCACGGCGTCGGCGGTCGGCGCGGTCGGCATCGTG